>CAKVMU010000287.1 GCA_934773085.1 uncultured Candidatus Melainabacteria bacterium | reverse complement strand
GTTTATTTCTATATAATTCGCAAATCTACCCCAATTGTCACCGTAATTTGGAGTCTGAATGTTTTCCGGAAAATTTTTAAAAAATATTTCGCTTTCCGATAGTGTAACAATTGAATCCACAGTTCGTTTAAGAGTTCGTTTCAAAAGTTCGCAGGGTAAAATATTTCCAATCCATTTTTTATTATGTGCGTTTCCTATGCCATAAAAGGTATGTTCTTTTGTCCAAGTGTCATAATGTAGTCTGGTGCTTCCGTTCAAAGAGTTAAGAAGTTCGTTAACAGCGTTCATAAAATGAATATAGCTGACCTGTCGGTGATTTTCATTACCCGAACAGGCTAAGCCGCCAATTGTTAAATTTTGGTTAAAATAACGAGGTTTTTTGCACAATAGAGTAATAATATAGGTGTAGAAAGTAATAGGTTATGAAATATGAAAGGAGAACATCATGAAATTCTTAATTAAAAAATCACCGGACGGGTTTATAAAATCTGTAAATGATGAAATCAGTTCTATTTTAAACAGAAACTTTGACAGTTTCTTCCCTGAGTACATCTATAACGAAGAGATGGATAAACTGGCTATGCCTGTTGAAATTGATGAAAAAGATAAAGAATATTGCGTAAAGGCTGAGTTGCCTGGTGTTAAGAAAGAAGATTTGGATATCGATATTGAGAAAAATCGTCTTACTATTAATGCTAAAAAACACGAGGAACATAAGGAAGATTCTAAAGGATTTAGAAAATCAGAATTCAAATATGGTGAATTTTCAAGAACGGTTTACTTCCCAGATGAAATCGATGTTGACAAGACTAACGCAAAACTTGAACACGGTATTTTGAGAATTGAAGCTCCAAAGCTTAATGCGGAAAAAGGCGGAGTTAAAAAGTTAACAGTTAATTAATGCAAGTGTCATGTAATTGCTATTCGAAGAGTGGCGCAGCCTGAAAGGCTGCGCCACTCTTTTTCTTATACCATCTCACGTAATTTTTTAAGCTTGTCTCTGATTTCTGCCGCACGTTCAAAATCGAGAATTTTTGCAGCTTTATGCATATCTTTTTCGAGTTTGGAAATAAGTTTTGGCAAATCTTTTTTGTCGATTCCCAAATCGACCATTTCTTCTGCAACGATATCTTCAAAGTCTCTGTAGCTTTCAACAAGAGAAAGCAGGTTGTTTTCAATTGGTTTTTTGATTGTTTGCGGAATAATTCCGTATTTTTTGTTGTGTGCAAGCTGAATCTCACGTCTTCTGTTTGTTTCGTCGAGTGCTCTTTGCATTGAATCGGTAATTTTATCGGCATACATTATAACTTCACCGCAGGAGTTTCTTGCAGCACGACCGATTGTTTGAATAAGACTGGTGTCGGATCTTAGGAATCCTTCTTTGTCCGCATCCATAATTGCGACCAATGAAACTTCCGGAATATCGAGTCCTTCTCTCAAAAGGTTTACGCCTATTAGGACGTCAAACTCTCCGAGTCGTAAATCTCTGAGAATCTCGACACGTTCGA
>CAKVMU010000286.1 GCA_934773085.1 uncultured Candidatus Melainabacteria bacterium | reverse complement strand
ATTAGGAACTTCGTTATCTGACATCTGCAAATATGTGTTTATCCTACAAGCAGAAGCAAAATTCTTCTCAAACAGAGTATTAATATCACAGCCTTCTTTGAACTTCTCAATCTTTATCTTATACTTTTTTGCTTCCTCTGCCGCATAGCTTTCAGGGTCAAGCACGACAAAAGTCACCTGTGCATGCTTAGGCAAAGAAAGTAGTGGGTTACGCTGCAAATGATATAATGTTTCTGAAGTGTTATCGACCGATTTTCGAGTAAAAAAAGTGGTACCGGTAAAACATATCACAAGAGCATTGGTTACATCTTTAAACAATTCGTATACAGGCGGACTTTTCAAATCACATCTGCGAGTCATAAAAATGTTATTTCTTTTTGGAATACCCTCGCTCTAAAAAAACGCATGAAATCCGTTAGAATAATCTGCTTCATCAGCTTCCGATTGAACGATTCCTGTCAACCAGCGCGTAAATCCATGCCGTTCATGGCCGACAAGTGCAAGGCAGATTACAATTGCAAAACATAAAGCGTTATCATGTAACAAAATAGATGAAAGCAAGGATTCTTCCTCCAGCAGCTCTGACCAGTATAATATACTGTCATTTTCCAATTCTTCTTCCGCCGCCTTTTTCTTAGTTTCCGACTTGAGTCCACCTATAGCTTCCTTCTGCTTTTCCTTCCACATTTTGCAGGTCTCGCCATCATCAGTCTCATTTTTCAATTCATTGTACCAGTTTTTCTCGATTACGGAGAACTTGTCTTCTGATGGATTCTCCTTGAGGAACTCATACACCATTTTGCCATGCTCAATTAGCTTTATCCATAGTTCAGGAGAAAACGATGCTATCTTTCCTTTACATGGTATATCAAAGAATATTCGCAAATCCTTGGGTTTTATCGGATGAGAAAAACGCGGAACGCCATAATTAGCGTCTTTCTTAACTAAAGTATTACCGTTATTGAAAACCGCTGCTTTCTCTGATGGCCTTCCTTTAAAATCTGTTCTTACCAAAAAAGGGATCTGTTTTTTTGCAGCATTAAATTCAAAATAATACTTCAGAACACTTAAAGCATTGCTTTCTCCAAATATTCTCTTAAAGCTAAAGTAATAAATGCTTGCCATCACGATATCTCCCTACACTTGTATTATTGAAACTAATTATATCACATCTCGCTTTAGAATTCAACATCACGTGCACTATCTTTTTTATGCAAAAAAGATTTTGGAGTTGGTATATATTTTTTTGCCAAACGCCTGTATAATATAATCAAACAGAAATCCGAGACAATAATACACTTTCCGGAATAGGAGGAAAATTAATGACCATCATGAAAAAAATAGCTGCTTTGGTGACAGCATCAGCCATCGCTTTCACATCCTTTGTCGAGGCTAGTGCAGACTCATACAACAATACTGGTAACGAACTTATCGCGGCAGGCGAAGCTTCCATGTGTGAAGGAATAGCCTATAATCTTTGCGATTTAATCGAGGAACTGGACAATCCCTTTCC
>CAKVMU010000285.1 GCA_934773085.1 uncultured Candidatus Melainabacteria bacterium | reverse complement strand
TGCTTGGTCTGTATGTAAAAATAAAACAGAAGATTATAATGGCAAAGCAAAGATTGAAGAACAATTAAAAAATGGTGTTGAAAAGAAACTAATCGGTTTAAAAATGCTTGATAAGTCAATTGCAAGACATGGTTATGAAGTATTTTATAATAATGAAAAAATCGGAATTGTTACGAGTGGTGGAATTTCGCCAATCAGAGGTGATAATATTGCATTAGCTTATATAAAAAATCTTGACAATTTAACTGTAGGCTCTACAATTCAAATAATGATAAGGGAAAAATTACACGATGCCGAAATTGTAAAAAGACCTTTTGTTGAAAAAAGAAATAAAGAATCTAAATAAAATATAATAGGAGAATAGTTTAAATGAACGAAAATATGTTATGCACAAAAACACATGAATATGTTCTGGAGCAAGGCGACAACTATGTCATAGGTATTACAGATTATGCCATTGAACAACTGGGTGACATTGTATTTATTGAATTGCCTGAGGTAGGTGCTGAGTTCGCTAAAAATGAAGTTTTCGCTACAATTGAATCTGTAAAAGCTGCTTCAGAAATCTACATGCCAATTTCCGGTACAGTAACTGAAATAAATGAAGAAGTTGTTGACAGTCCTGAACTATTGAACGATGAAACTTATGAAAACAAATGGTTAATTAAAGTTACATCTTCTGCAGATCAAGTTGAATTTGCAGATTTGTTAGATTACTCAGATTACAAAGAAGAAATAGAATAATGAAAAATTTTATAGCGCATACTGATAAAACAAGAAGTGAGATGCTTGATGCGATTTCACATATGTCTGTTGAAGACTTGTTCAAACAAATTCCTGTTAAGTTTGAAGATTTCAAGATTTCAAATCCTCTGAGCGAATTAGAAGCTCAAAGACAAGTCAGAGCATTAGCACGAAAGAATAATACCGGATACTCCTCCTTTATTGGCGGTGGAGTTTACAATAAGTTCATACCGGCATGCGTTAATTATATAGCACAACGTTTTGAATTTTTGACGGCTTACACACCATACCAACCGGAGATTTCACAAGGAACATTACAAATTATATATGAATATCAAACAATGATATCTCGTCTTACAGGTATGGATATTGCCAATGCATCTATGTATGACGGTGGTTCAGCTTGTGCAGAGGCTGTCTTAATGTCTCACAGAATTGCTAAAGGCAAGAAAAATAAAGCTTTGATATCAGAAAGCCTTAACCCTGAATACAAAGAAGTTGTAAAAACGTATTGTTGGGCTCAAGATATCGAAATAGAATGGTTTGAAGAGCTTCCTGAGGATTGTTCTGAGTACTGTTGCGTTATGATTCAATATCCAAACCATTATGGAGAACTCAGTGAAATAGTAAAACCGAATACCACATTGGTTGTTGTCGCTAACCTGAGTGCTCTTGCAATTATCAAGCCACCGGTTGAGGCAGATATTGTAGTCGGAGACATTCAACCATTAGGCATCTCAATGAGTTTTGGCGGACCTCATGCAGGTTTTATGGCTTGTAAAGAGAGTTATATGCGCCAAA
>CAKVMU010000284.1 GCA_934773085.1 uncultured Candidatus Melainabacteria bacterium | reverse complement strand
GATTGGGGCACGACCGCAGATATGCAATTTCGAATGACAAAATAACATCAGAGCTTGGTTGGAAGCCGTCTTTAACATTTGAAGAAGGAATTAAAATAACCATCAATTGGTATCTCAATAATCAGGATTGGATTAAATCAATAGAATGCAAAAAGGCAGGTGTTTAATGAAAGCTCTTGTGACAGGTGCAAACGGAATGTTGGGGCAAGATTTGTGTCCAATTCTTGAGGATGCAGGGTATGAAGTTGTTGAGACAGATATTAAAAACCTTGATATTACAAATGAGATTCAGACTTTAAGCGTTATTAAGGCGGAAAATCCGGATTTAGTCGTACATTGCGCCGCTTACACAAATGTTGATAAAGCTGAAGAAGAGTTGGAAATTGCAAGTAAAATCAACGGACTTGGCACCGAAAATGTTGCAAAAGCCTGCGCAAAAACAGGAGCTATATTGGTGTATATTTCGACAGATTACGTGTTTGACGGAACAAAGGAGACACCATATGAACCGGACGACACACCGAATCCGCAAAATAATTACGGATTGACAAAACTTCAAGGCGAAAATGCAGTAAAGAAATATTGCGAAAAGTATTATATTGCAAGAACAAGCTGGCTCTACGGACACCACGGCAAAAACTTTGTGGAAACAATGATAGCGTTAGCCGGAGTGAAGCCCGACTCGGCTCGTGACGACGAGGCGAAAAGGGCGGAACTCAAAGTTGTCGATGACCAAATTGGTTGTCCTACTTGGACGGTGGAACTTGCAAACGGAATTTTAAAACTCTTACACAAACCTTATGGAACATACCATATTTGCGGAAGCGGGTATACAAGCTGGTATGGGTTTGCACGAGAGATTTTCAGTCAGTGCAATTTAGATGTTGACTTAAAACCATGCACAACAGAAGAATTCCCGAGACCTGCAAAAAGACCAAGATACAGCGTAATGGATAATAACAAACTTTGCAGAAATTGGAAAAGTGCATTATCAGATTATCTCGCACTTAGAGATGAGGAGGTTTAGATGAAAGGAATTGTACTCGCAGGCGGCTCCGGTACACGACTTTATCCGTCCACTGTTGCCATATCAAAACAATTGTTACCAGTGTATGACAAACCAATGATTTATTATCCGATTTCTGTCCTTATGTTGGCAGGAATACGGGATATTTTGATTATATCAACACCACAGGATTTACCTAATTTTGAAAAACTTCTCGGAAGCGGAGAACAATTTGGCGTAAGGTTCTCGTATAAGGTTCAGGATAAACCCGAAGGACTTGCTCAAGCTTTTATTCTTGGAGAAGACTTTATTTGCGAAGATGCTGTTGCAATGGTACTTGGAGATAATATATTTTACGGAGCAGGTTTCTCTCAAACATTGCACAATGCAGTGAAACGAGCTAAACAAGACGGAGAAGCAACTATTTTCGGATACTACGTTAAGGATCCGGAACGGTTTGGGGTTGTTGAACTTGATAATAACGGAAATGCGCTTTCTATAGAAGAAAAGCCGAAAAATCCTAAGTCAAACTACGCAGTCA
>CAKVMU010000283.1 GCA_934773085.1 uncultured Candidatus Melainabacteria bacterium | reverse complement strand
ATTCCATGCTGTCCAAACATTCTTTCCATGGATTTGGCATTCCAATTAATTGATTATCTGTGCAAGCAGAAGTCATAATTGTAAGTATGCACAAGGTAATTATCAGTATTATCTTTTTCATTAGAACTCCTTATATAAGCAAAAAAGAGACACCGAAATGTCTCTTCTTTGTAAATCTGGGGCGGAAGGATTCGAACCTCCGAGATGCCTGGACCAAAACCAGGTGCCTTACCACTTGGCGACGCCCCAACGGGTCACCATATTATAATAAAATATCAAGACTGAATGTCAAGAGCTATTTAAAAAGCCGGATTGAAAAATCCGGCTTTTGGTTATGGTTAATAGGTTGGAGAGTTTTTTTATTCTGCTTTATTGGATGATATTTGCCACCAGATATCTGCTGCCATTCCTGCAAGCCCTGCGATTACAGCAGCTCTACCGATGTATTTTGCTTTTAACGGATGCCAATTTTTGAATAATCCAAAGCAAGCTCCGGTGCCCTTCATAAATCCAAGTCCAGCTATATATGCCCCTGCACCGGCACCTGCACCAATTAAGCCTTTTTCTACGACTTGTGTAGTACGACCTGCTATCTCGCCGGTTGTTTGTGCAAATTCTTTTTTGTCACGTTCATCGATTCTTGTACCGAAACAATGGTTGATTGTTTCATCAACATATCTTTCATGGTGTCCCGGTTTTAAACCTTTATAGAAACCGTTTGCTAATGCACTGTCACCAAAATGTTTGATATCTTCTTTCAAACTTCCGGTTGTTTGTCCGCCTTTGCCTCTGACAATTTCAGAATATAATTGTTCAATGATTTTGTTCGCTGCAACAGCCGGATTTTCTTCGTCACCGCAAGCCTTTAGTTCATCTCTATATGTGTGATAAATTTGTTGCTTTAACCTGTCAAATTCTTCGCAAATTCCGTCTTGGTCGCCTTCAAGAACTTTATCATACAAGTTTTCAACACCATGCTGAACGCTTGCATCGGTTAAAAGCTTACCAATAACAGCTCTGTTTGATTCACGGTTTGCACGAACTTGGTTATCCAACATCATTGAGTGCATGTCTCCTGAGTGCTGAAGCTGTAGTTTTTCCATATCAGCTTGCATTCTTGCCATAAATGTTGGATTATACATGCCCATCATTCCGCTCATGCCGTATCCGTATGGTGAGTTCATACCCATCATGCTCGGCATATAGTTGTCGTAAGAACTATATGTTCCGCCGGCATTGAGACCGTAATTACCTAAACCGTAATTGCCGTATCCCATCATTGGGTAACCTATTCCTGATATGCCATAACCTGGTGTCATAGCGACCTCCTACAATTAAATTGCTTTAATTAACCTTTTTAACCTTACATTTATATAAAGTATTTATTATTCTTGAAATTGCCTATTTTTATTCTATCTCTTAACAATTGTTTACAATTATTAATATTAAATACCTATCTGCTTATTTTATCTATTTATTGTATAATGTACTAAAAAGGGGAGTGCGATGAGGATTGAAGCAAAAAATCTTATAAAAATATATGGTGATAGAAGTGTAGTAAACAC
>CAKVMU010000282.1 GCA_934773085.1 uncultured Candidatus Melainabacteria bacterium | reverse complement strand
GACTTAAGGCATATAAAAAATAAATTTGCAGTTGTGTAAAGTTTTGTAAACATAAATTATTCAAAATTAGCAATTTTTATGTTTGTACTGTTTTTATATAAGAGTAGAAGATTAATGTATATTATTACGTTTTCTAAAAAGTAAGTTGTAAATATAGGAGTAATTATTATGACAGACGAAATCGCAGTACAAGGTCAAAGACCATCCCCACTACCTTATGCGTTAGGTGGTGCAGCAATCGGTGGTGCCGCAGGATACTTTGGGGCAAATTATTTGCCAGCTAAAAAACCGATGTATGCATCTTATCAGGATATCATCAAGGAAGTTCAAGACACAACAGATTTTAGCAAGTTGACTGAAGGTAAATCTGATGCAGTTAAAAATGCGTTGAATGAAGCTAAAACACAAAGTGAAGGTTTAGCAAAACTTGAAAAATTGAGCTTTGAGGAACTTACAGGTGCAAAAGTAGATGTACTTGATGCTGAAAACGCAGTAAGAAAAGAATATGAAACTGCAGTGAAAACATTGAAAGAAAAAGCTCCTGATGACGAGCTAATTAAAAAAGTTGCGAAAGAATTAAATAAAGATGCAAAAGACATTACCGAAGATATGAAGACTCAAGCTAAAAATGCGATTAACGCTGATAGGAAAAAGTATTTCGAAAAAGAATACAAAGCAGTAGAAGAAGCGCTGGATAAAGTTGTTAAAGAAGCCGGTGATAAAAAAGTTTTGGATGGTGCAGTAGAAACTAAGTACAATGCATTAAAAGAATGGAGCGATAAAGCTAAAAAAGCTTTAGATCCATTATTGGAAAAATGTAAAACCGGTAATAAATGGTTATGGGCAGGAGTTGGCGCTGCAGCGTTGGCTATAGCAGGATTATTGATTGCTCCAAAATCTAAAAAGGATTAGTATTAATACCCAATTACACCTATATTTCACAAAAAAAAAGCGGAGAATAATCTCCGCTTTTTTATCTTAAATCCAAAAACTTATGAACCTGTGGTATAAGTCTGACTTTCTTATATTTTTTCAGGAACCTGTCATGAATACGTTCAAGTTCATCGCTATCAAGCGTTGTTTTTCCTGATTTATCAGTCTTAGGCTGGATTATAATTTCGATTCCGTATTTAGCACCCAAAGCGCAAGCTTTGGCAATTTCTTCTTCTGTAATTTTTGTGTCAAATACAACTTTTGCGAATAAATCTTTTGATTTGCAAGACTCAAAGAATTTGTCATGAACTTCCCAAAGGTTGTCAATTCCGGTACAACTTGGAATTTTGATATCAGCAGAAACATAATCAATGAAATCAATAATCTCTTCAGCTTGTTTTGCAAGCGTTGCATTCGTTTCCAGATAAACAGGAATCGGGCATAACGGTAAAAATTCTTTTAGAAACTCTGTGTTCAAAAGAGGTTCTCCGCCTGTAAGAGATATCGAGTGGCAATCTTTGTATTTTTCTACAATTGCGGCTAAATCTTCAGGAGAATATGATTTTGCTTCTTTTGCATCATAATCAGTGTCACAATATCCACATCTAAGGTTACAGCCGCAAAATCTTATGAATAACTGCTTGTATCCAATGTACGGACC
>CAKVMU010000281.1 GCA_934773085.1 uncultured Candidatus Melainabacteria bacterium | reverse complement strand
ACCTTGAGATGTTTTTCTTATTTTACGTCCAATACTTAAATCTTCTCCATTTTCAGTATCCCCAAAGGTTACTTTTACAAATGCGTCATTTCTTTTTGTATATGTAGAAATAAAATGGGATAAGTTTTCCGCACGCAGTTCACTTGCATTGGCTAAACCAAGTGCAAATAAAACACTATCAATTATATTACTTTTTCCTGAACCGTTTGGACCGGAAACTGTCGTAAATCCCTTTAATAAAGGGATTTCTGATTTGTTTGCAAATGATTTAAAATTATCTATCTCTAACTGTTTTATGTACATAAAATCCTACCAAGTCTTATTATCTATTGAACAACAACTTTTCGGACATGTCAAAAGGTTAAAGAAATTGTTACGTTTTGCAACTCATTATGAGTGTTTATTATGAAATGTAACAAAAAGTTGTTGTTTGTTAAAGAAACAAAGAAATTCTTCCGAATGATTAAAAGTAGGAGAATACTTATGTCTGATTTGAGTGTACAACAACAGCAACAATTGAACATATATTTGAAAAAAAATCCTAAAGTTTCTCGTGAGAATGCAATAAAAATTCTTTTCGGAGGGAACGGTAATAAATCAGCTGGAAAAGGAGTTACGGTAGAACACAAAGTAACACAAGCCAAGCCGCAAACAATTTATCTCCAATCAGGTCGGAAAGTTGTTTACACAATGCTGAAAGATGGTAGAATGGCTTGTAAATATTATGGTGCAGACGGAACTCAAATTAAACCTGAATATTTTAAAAAAGTTGAAGGTCAAATTTCAATTTCACCTGATGGAGCAAGTTATACTGTTACAAAAAATGGGAAGAAAAGTAAGCTAATAAAGGCTAAAAATCCGTTTTTAGGGCAACTTGATCAAAATATTGTAAGATTAAACAATCAAGAAAAAAAATTAAATAAAATAAAAAAAGAGCAAGGTTTTATTGGTAAAAGTTGGGATTGGCTCAAAAATAAAACCGGAATCGGAGATGGTTCAGACAAGGCTCAGAGTCAAATTAATGCAGAACGAGATATGTTAAAACAAATGCGTCAACCAAATTCAAAGATTGATGCCAAGCAGTTTGAAAAAATAACAGGACAAAAATGTACAAAAGCAAACGTTGAAAAATTTAAAAGAGGTGAGTTTTCTCAAGTTGATAAAAAGATAAACGGATACAAAGAGGGGCAGGAAATGGCTGTAGATGTTGTCGCAGATGTTGCATCCGGTGTTGTTTCTTATACGGTTTACACAGCTGCTGTTGCAGCTGCTCCATTTTCAGGAGGAACAAGTATTCTTTTAGGAGTTGCAGTTGCAGCCGGAACTGGAGCTTTGGTTAAAAGTGGAGTAAAGGCAGCAGATGCATATTCGGGTGGACGAAAATATACTTTCAATGATTTTGCCAAAGATGCAGGAACTGGAGCTGTTTCCGGGGCGTTGGCGCCTGTGACTGCCGGTTTTGGTGGCGCTATCGGGAAAACTGTTGCAACTAAATTGGGGTTACAGACCGTCAAAACAATTGGGAAAGAAATCGCGGAAGATGTTGTTGAAAATAGTTTTAAACAAACATTAAAAACATCTCTAATGAGCCCTGGAG
>CAKVMU010000280.1 GCA_934773085.1 uncultured Candidatus Melainabacteria bacterium | reverse complement strand
GTTTTCGCTATCCGGACTAACTGCACTTCGTTTGTGTCGTCCGTACGTAAATCCGCTCTCCTGCTAGGAGAGGGAAAATAGTGTCTTGTAGGTTGGGTCGCTTGTAGTCAGTAGGGTGCGCACACCTGCGCACCGAAAACAGTTGAAAAGTTCATTGTTCCTTCTCCCGACGGGAGAAGGTTAGGATGAGGGGACAGTTGTAGGATGCGGTAAATCTTTGATTTACCGCATCAATTATCTGCAAATTTATCGGGTGTTAAGAATAAACAAACTCTTCTTTGCCATCATCCAGTATTAGTCCGCACAAATGCGCATTCTTATATTTCCCGCATCCTAAATCAATACAAATTTTGTCTTCTTGAACCTGTGGAACATCAAATTCCGTGTGACCGAAAATAATCTTTTGTCGCAAATTATGTTTATGATTGTAGAATGCACTTCTTATATAGACCAAATCTGTTTCGTCTTGTTCTTCCAGAGGATAGTTTGGGTTGATTCCGGCATGGACAAAAAGATATTTGTCGGTTAGGTAATAAAATTTTAAATTATCCAGAAATTCACCGTGTGTTTTGTAAATATTTTCAAAGCTGCCATAACTTTTGACTGTTTCCGGCCCGCCGTAGTTCCAAAACAGGTACTTGTAATACTCATCGCCTTGTCTGGCATGGAGATAAGCATACTCGTGTGAACCCATCAAGTATATACACTTGTACTTTTCTCCAAGCTCTATTATTCTGTCAATAACCTCTTTTGACTTAGGTCCACGGTCAATGTAATCTCCGAGGAAGACAAAAATATCGTCATCCTGTTTTTCAATCTTGGAAAGCAAACTGTTTAATTTATCACACTCTCCGTGAATATCTGTTATTGCAATATATCTGGTCATAGCAATATTATAGCACCAAAAAGAGGCGGCTTTTGTGAAACAAAAGCCGCCTCTTTTTTTCAAACCTTATTTAAACCTACGCACGTTTGCTTCCAGAAATTGCAATCTGGTGTCTGCCTTTAGCACGTCTTCTGTTTAAAACTTCACGTCCGCCAGGAGTAGCCATTCTTGCTCTGAATCCGCTGACGTGTTGTCTTTTAATTTTTGTTCCTTCTAGTGTACGTCTCATTTTTCTATTTCCTTTTCAGCCAATTTTACTTATAATACATGTATAGTAAATAAAACACAACGATTAGTCAACATGAGAGGGGTTAAAAGTATGAAGAAATATAACATTGGATTTATCGGATGCGGAAAAATGGCGAGTGCGATTATTAAAGGACTAATTAAGAGCGATTTCTCAAAACCGGAAGAACTTTTGGCAACACAGGCTGAGAGAGAGGGTTTGGAAGCAAAATCCAAAGAGTTGGGAATTGAAGTGATTCTAGATAATAAAGAATTAGTAAAACGTTCGGATGTTGTTATTATTGCTGTTAAACCTAATCAGGTTGAAGGTGTGTTGGATGAGATTAAAGAGTTTTTGACTCCGGGCAAACTTCTGGTTTCAATTGCAGCGGGTGTTACTACACACTTTTTGGAATCAAAACTTAGCGACGGAACGAAAGTTATCAGAGTTATGCCAAACACTCCTGCTTTGGTTGGAGAGGGTATGAGCGGAAT
>CAKVMU010000279.1 GCA_934773085.1 uncultured Candidatus Melainabacteria bacterium | reverse complement strand
ATGTATAATTCTCTTAGTAGAAACAGTTTTTTGGAGAGTAAAATGCAAGAAGTTTTAGAAAAAAAATCAATTAAAAACATAGATTTTAATTGTGATTTAGCGCAAGCGTACGGAATTTACAAAAATAATATGGAATTTGAACTTCTTGACTATGTTAGCTCAGTCAATGTTTCTTGCGGATTTCACGCAGGAGATCCGGTTACGATAAAAGAAGCATTGCTAAAAGCTAAACAAAAGAATGTTGCTATTGGTGCGCATATTGGTTTCAATGATATTCAAGGTTTCGGATACAGACCGGTAGAACTCAAGGGAGATGAACTTGAGGCGCTTGTTGTTTATCAGGTTGGGGCATTAATGTCATTTGCAAAGGCTTACGGTTTGAGCATTGAACACGTTCGTCCTCACGGAGCTATGTATAAGATGGCGGGTGAAGATTTTGCATTCTCTGCTTCAATTGCAAATGCTGTTAAAAAATGTTCCGAATGGCTTGTTTATTATGCACCGGTTGGTGATATAACAGAACGGGTTGCTGAAGAAACCGGTGTCAAGGTTGCTCGTGAAGTTTGTCTTGAAAAAACATATAATGCAGATTTATCTGTGGATTATTCAAAAGACGATAATACAAATAATTACGAACTAATTAAAAGATTTCAACATCTGCTTCATACATCACAGATTCGAAACAATCTTGGAGGTATGAGTTTTGCGGAAGTTGATACAATTCATTTTTCAAACAAGTACAAAAACTCTTTGGAACTTGTAAAACAGGCGAGAGAAATTATTATCCCTGCTCCTGTAAACTACAATAATGCTAAAATTTCTGGATGGGTGGATTAGAAATGTTTAAATTTAAAGATAATGTAAATGTTGCAAAAGATGTAGGATGGTTAATTCCGGGGCTGAATGTCAAAAGATGGTTGTTCCTAATATTTTTAGGCTCAGTTTTGATTGTTCTCGGATTTATGATTCTTGCGGACATTCGTCCTATCTATATGACGATGGAATTAATCAGAAAGGCCGCATTGGTCTTGCCGTCAAACATTCTTGCAGCTATTTTTATTTTGATAGGTGCTGCAATCTTTTTTAAGGGTTGGAAAAAGACAACTCTTTCCATAATGGATATGGACTCATCCAAGGGGAATAATTCACTTCTTGAAAAACTATATCGCAGAAGCAAGTTGAATAAGGGCGCAAAAATTGTTGCAATCGGTGGCGGAACCGGTCTTTCAATGCTTCTTAAAGGTATAAAAAAATATACTAACAATATTACTGCGGTTGTTACGGTTGGTGATGACGGCGGAAGTTCAGGCAGATTGAGAGAAGAGTTGGGAATTCTTCCTCCGGGCGATATCAGAAACTGTATTGCTGCGTTGGCGGATGATGAAGATTTGATTACCAAACTTTTCCAATATCGTTTTAGAAAAGGTGAAGGTATTGAGGGACACAGTTTTGGAAACTTGTTCTTGACAGCACTTTGCGCAATTACCGGAAACATGGTTAAGGCGGTTAAGGAATCATCAAATGTTTTGAATATACGTGGGGTTGTGCTTCCTGCAACATTGGACGATATGAAGCTTGCTGCAGAGTTTGAAGACGGCACTATTGTTAAG
>CAKVMU010000278.1 GCA_934773085.1 uncultured Candidatus Melainabacteria bacterium | reverse complement strand
TTCTTTCAATAGCTGAATAAGTAGTTGCCATAATATCTCTCTCTAAAAAGCTCTTACATATATATAAAGTATATAAGAATAGAAAAATTGCCTTTTTTGATTGTGTTTGTAAAGAAATATTAAGGGAACTTTTTTTAATAAATTCTTTTTTTTACCAATGATTCTCCATTTCTTTTTCTTTTACCTTGCAAACAAAAGAAAAAGAAATGGAAGGAAAGAAAAAGAAAACCCAGCAATTGTTCACAACAGCTTCGCTGTGGTTTGGGTTGTGCTACGCACAATCTCTTATGCTCGCTATTGTGTCACGCACATGCTCGCCCAACTCACTTTTTGTCATTCGGAGGCTTTAGTCGAAGAATCGCAGAATAAAGTGCATGTTGACATCTCACCTGCTAGGAGAGGGAAAATACGAACTTTTCAACTCTTCAACCATTCAACTAAAATCGCTAAACCAGTAGTTCCAACTTCCCAACTCTATACATTTACCCCCCCCCAATAATTAATTTTTCCTTAACATTTGGACTAAAATTGAAAAATTGGGATATAAATATATATGTAAAGAAATAGGAGGATTATATTATGGCACTAAAACCATTGGCAGACAGAATTGTTATTAAAGTTATTGAAGATACAGAACAAACTTCCGGCGGAATTTTTATTCCGGACAGCGCAAAAGAAAAACCTCAAAAAGGTGAAGTAGTTGCTGTTGGTGAAGGTAAGACTAACGACAAAGGCGAAAAAGAACCTATGGAAGTTAAAGTAGGCGATATCGTTCTTTATGCTAAATATGCCGGCACTGATATCAAAATGGACGGCATTGAGTACAAAATACTATCTGTTAAGGATGCGTTAGCGGTAGTTGAATAACGTGATCAGGAATTCAGTGACCAAGTGATCAAGAGGGCGTATGCATCATAAAGATTTAGAAGTTTGGAAATTGTCAATGGACTTAGTGATAAAAGTCTATAAACGGACACAAGCTTTTCCCAAAAATGAAGTCTTTGGGTTAACAAATCAAATGTGTCGTGCTGCAGTTTCCATCCCTTCAAATATTGCAGAAGGATGCGGAAGGGGTTCTGATAAAGATACATTGCGTTTTCTGGATATAGCACTTGGTTCATCAGCTGAATTAGAAACACAGTCACTTATTGCTGAACAGTTGGGTTATGCGGATATGCAGGATATTTTGACAACATTGGACAAAATAAATGCTCTCTTGTATGGCTTAAAAAAGTACTTGAAACAGAAGTTAATTACTTGATCACTTGATCACATGGTCACTTGATCACTGATAACAAAGGAGAAAATATAATGGCTAAAAAAATAGTTTTTGAAGAAGAGGCAAGAAAATCCCTTCTTAAAGGTATTGATGCGGTTGCAGATGCTGTTAAGGTTACACTTGGACCTAAAGGCAGAAACGTAATTTTGCAAAAGAAATTTGGCGCACCTCAAATCGTTAATGATGGTGTTACAATTGCGAAAGAAATTGAACTTCAAGATGGTTTGGAAAACGCAGGTGCACAACTTCTTAAAGAAGTTTCATCAAAGACAAACGACGTAGCTGGTGACGGTACAACGACTGCTTCCGTTCTTGCGCAAGCAATTGTTAGAGAAGGTTTGAGAAACCTTAC
>CAKVMU010000277.1 GCA_934773085.1 uncultured Candidatus Melainabacteria bacterium | reverse complement strand
ATTCAACACAGTGCTACGCACGTAGACCGACCGGCGGGTGATATCGGCAAAAAGCCAAAACCCAATAAATACTACAAATCACCCTTCTGAACAAACTACAAAATCACAGATTCAACACAGTGCTACGCACATAAAGATTTAAATCAAAATCAAACTAACAAACGAATAACACACACTCTCTTATTAATACACATCTTACATCTTAAAAAGCTTTTAGCCCTCTTGCGAGGGCTTTTTTTTATTATTTATTACCTCCAAAATTACTCTCACACATTATGAAAACGAGTCATTAAGCCTTAAAAGCGAATGGATTTATCTTGCCCCACCCCCTTTGAATATTTTACCAATAATCGATAAGCCTTATCCGCTTGTTTTTTGTATGCCGAATAGTTTTCATCACTTTCAGAAGCTATTGTATTAAGCATTGTGCGTGTTATTACGGCCTCCTTCATTAATTCTTCCAAATGAGTCGGAACACTTAGAATATCACCCGCTTTCTTGAGTGAATAAATCTCGTTCCCTTCTTCGGATTCACCGATTGATAAAGTGTAGTAATCAATTGTCACCATACCTTTTTCAACCGGTGTCGGATATAAAACCAGATTTCCGTTTTTTATATAAAATTTCTCCGGAGTACCTTTCTTTTCCGGCAAATCTTCCGGATTATCTGCAAAACTCAGAAACATTGAATTGTATTTTACAATATATCGTCCGCCAGAATCTCTTTTTATCAAACCGTTTGGAACATCATACGTATTATTTTTCGGAATTGTTAAAATCAAATGAGTTCGTTCCCTAAAAGGGAACTCATATGATGAATAAATATCCAAAATCGCCTTGTTTATCGCAAGAACAAGTGATTCTTCAAACTCTGAATCCGAAGCGGCATCGTTATCATACATTGCCCACTCTTGCGACGCAGTAGTGTTATATAAATCCAGTAATGTTATTGTCATAATTTCTCCTTTATCAATCAACCGGTTATTGCACTCACATCGTAACCGGCGAATTTTTTCATATAGCTTTCGACAGAAGTTCCGAAAGCATCTTTACCAATATTTGTACCTCCGCTTTTCAGATATGTTATAACTGAACCCGCACCCTTTAGATGCGCCCCTGCAAGCAAACCGGAGGGAGTTATTTGATAGCCGTTAATCGTTTTCCCTACATATTTATCAGCGCCGACAGCCTTCAAGTATCCCCACTGTTTTTTCTTAAAAATTATTTGAGCATTTTCTTGAGCCTGCGTATTATTCAAAAAATCCTGAATCGAATAAACCCCGTCTTTGCCTGTAAAAGTTCCGCTCCAATCATTGTTATAACGTTTTGAAGCTTTGGTATAAAGCCCCGCATCCACAAGAGCAGCCTCGCCCATTTGATATTTGCCGACATAGCCGTATTTATTAAAAGCCTTGTAATTACCTCCGGATTCCCGAGCGCCTAAATCATTCAAAAATTGTTGAAAATTTTTAGTCATAACCTCCCCCTATTCATCCAGAATCTTTGACAAGATTGTTTTATCAGTCGTAATTTTTTTCACTTTATCTCTGAATTTTTTTCCATTTTTTTCCAATATTCGATATTCATTCGGATATTTTTCCCGCAATTCTTTTGCATCCGCTTCCGGCAACAAAAAAGTATGCCCTGTCGGAAGA
>CAKVMU010000276.1 GCA_934773085.1 uncultured Candidatus Melainabacteria bacterium | reverse complement strand
GTGTACACATGTTCCTATTCATGAACCGTATTCAAGCCCGAATCACAAGTTGTGTAATGAGTATGAGGTTAAGAAACTTTTGAAATCTTACTCAAACCCAATTGTTGTTTTGCAGGGGCACTATCATTGTGTTAGAGCAAAACAAGATGGAAATATAATATATGTTTCGTCTCCATCATTGGTAACTTATCCAAATGCTTTTAGGGTCGTTAACATTAATTCTAATAAGAATCGAGTTCTTGTGGACATATTTTTAAAAGAGACTAATCTAAAAGATATACAATCCCGTTCAAAGCTGAGATTGCTGGGTACTGAATCTTTGTATGGTCAAGAGAAAGACCGTAATACAACTTTTGAAATAACTAAAAATAAGGAATAGAAAATGGAAGAGTGCAAAGAAGAGTTCAAAGTAAAATTTAGAGGTGTTCGAGGAAGTTATCCTGTGCCACAAGCTGATTTTCTGAAATACGGCGGGAATACCGCTTGTGTAGAAGTTCGTGTCGGTGGGCATTTGATAATTTTGGATGCAGGAACCGGTTTAATCAGTCTTGGAAATGAACTTATGCAAAAGTACATTGAATCAGGTACTACAATAACAGATAGAACTCCGGTAAGATGCTCTATATTATTGAGCCATATTCATTTGGATCATATTCAAGGATTTCCGTTTTTTAGACCGTCACACTTGGCTTCAACAAGAATGGCATTGTTAGGTGGAGTTAACTATAATGAAACCTTGGAAGCAGAATTAGCAAAATTGTTATTCACAAAATCCTTCCCGTTGGATTTGGGAGATATTGCTGCAGATTTAAAAATTATGGATTTGAATGAGACGAATTACATAATTTTCAAAAAAAGCGAAGAAATGCCAAAAGTTGTCAGAGTAAATGATTTAAAAGAAGGTGATTATACTGATGAAGATGTGGTAATTACTTGTTATAAATCATATGCTCATCCGCAAAACGGTGTCTTTATTTATAAAATTACTTATAAAGGAAAATCTCTTGTTTATGCGACGGATAAAGAAAGTTATCCAGGAGGGGACAAAAAGCTTGTTAAATTTGCAAAAGGTTGTGATTTGATAATTCACGATTCTCAATATTCAACTGAAGATTACTTAAGCATATATGTTCCTAAACAAGGGTTTGGACACTCAACTTTTGAGATGGCGTTGGATTGCAAACGTCAAGTAGAAGCGAAACAAATAGTATTTTTCCACTATGATCCGGGATATAACGATGAAAAACTCGATTTGTTAGCAGAAGAGTACGCAGATGAAAATGCGATTATGGCATATGAAGGGTTGGAAATTTCTCTTTTATGATAAAAAGATTATTAACGATTTTTTTGTTATGTGTAACGCTTCTATGTTCAGCTTACAGAAAACCTTATAAGTATGAAATAAAAGCCGAAAAAGATGCTTTTTATCACAACAATGTCGGTTTGAATTATTTGCAGGACAGAATATATTATGCTGCAATACAGGAATTTAAAATTGCAATATCTTTAAGCCCTTCAACTCAAGCATCTGCGGTGTTTTATAATAATTTAGGCGAAACGTATGTGTTTATTGGGTATCCGGATATGGCGAGAGATTGCTTTGAGAATGCAATTCGTTTATATGGATTGAATTTTAAGTATTATCTCAACTTGATACAATGTTATTCTGATTTGGGAATTACCGGTACAAAA
>CAKVMU010000275.1 GCA_934773085.1 uncultured Candidatus Melainabacteria bacterium | reverse complement strand
CCTCTACCATGCTGCATACTAAGTGTTATATGCAGATAATAATCTCCATTCAATTTAATTGATGTATACAGGGAATTATCACTTTTCCTTTCTCCATCATAAGTAATATACTCTACATTATTATAAGTACCTTCTTTATAATTTGGTTTACCAGATTTTGATGATTTCGCCAGTTCCCAGTCTTCCTGACAAAAAATACTAACATATGTTCTGCCTTTTTTTGTTGCATAAGAAAAATCAGCAGACCAAACTGCACCATCAATCTGAGCTAGATTGCCTGCGGTTTTGATAGACTCATCACTTCCCGATGTTTTTAAATCTCCGTATTTATCACCGGTTAACCAATACTGGGTTTTGTCAATTGCAGCGCTTGCCGGGATTGCAGAAAACACTGCATGAGACACCATTGCATCTTGCGCAGAATCATATACACCGAATTTAAGTTGTGCAGTATCATTGTCTTGATTAAAGAAATCCTGAATCGTCGAAAGCTCTTCTCCTGATTTTTTGTCACCAGTATCATCCTGATCTGAATTCTTTGAATCATCAACAATTGTTGTTGAATCTGCTTTTCCTGTATTTTCAGCATCAGAAGCATTATTATTTCCACAAGCAACTAATGCCAGTGCCAGTACAGCACATATTGAAATATCAATCATTTTTTTCATAACTTTGTAACTCCTTAATTCATCTAATTTTTATGCACAGGTTATATCGTGAACTTTCGTTCATAATTGAGATCTACTCTCGCTTCCCATGGTAATATTGTATCATAGTTTTTATATGATTGCACATATTTATATAGGACAAGTTGCTAACAAATTTGCTGATAAATTTGTCAAAGTAAATTCAACAGACCAATCTTTCATAGTAATTGCAACACTGTGTTGTAGTTATCTTGAAAAATCTCCAAAAATATTTGTTTATTGTATTTTTGTAATATCTTAAGTTAAGAAGCAAAAAAGGGCGCAAACCGTTGGTACATATAGGTTTGAGCCCTTTTTAAAGTGAAAGTTTTGTGTAGTATAATTGCTAATATTTCAACAATTTTCTAATAATTTCTCGTTTTCTGTATTTCTTGTCCAAATCTATATTAAATGCCTTTCCTATATCTTCAATAATTTCATCTTTGTATAAAAATTGATAGATGTTCTTGTCAATATTAACACAGTTGTATTTCTTCGTTGACTCTATAATCTGTTCAACAGTATACTTATAATTCAATTTTCTTGCCAGTAATCTTACTAAAACCAATGTCACAAAGCATGTTAGAAAATGTCCTTCAATATGTTCTTTTGTCCATACGGATGCTGGTCGTGCTTCCAAATAGGATTTTGTTACCTTGAATGTGTCTTCTGTTTTTGTAAGTCCCCTGTATATTTTTCGTATCTCATAGCCATCAAGTTCGACTTCACTTGTCACTATTGAATAATAGCCATCATATTTCTTTTCTTCTGCTATTCTTTCTTTATCCAGCAAAAGCTCCTTCCCGATTACTTCTCCCGTTTTTTTACCATGTTCGAGATTGGTGATATAATTTGCAGCTCCATAAGATGTTGCCTTAGTGTATGCAGCAGGTCTTTTGATCATGTCCTGTGCTTTTTTGATTATTTTGTCCATCTCTAGGACCAGTAACCAAATCGCCCTCCCAATGACCAAACTCTTCTCTGGAATCGATAGATTCAGGCCTTTC
>CAKVMU010000274.1 GCA_934773085.1 uncultured Candidatus Melainabacteria bacterium | reverse complement strand
TCCTTGAATAGAAACACATACAAGTCCATCTTTCAGAGCATGTTGGTAAACACAATTTTGAACCTGTTTTGTGATGTTGATAATATCATTATTCCCTTCGGTATGCAGAGTGAATTTTTCGTTAATTATCCCCACTTTTTTCTCCTTTGTTTAGAAAAGATTTTCTTTTTTTATAAATCACAACACAGAAAATTACTATAACTATTGTAACAGCTAAAATAACAAGCTCAAGATATTTTTTAACCGCAGCACCGAAAAACATAAGTACTAAACTTACGAGAAAAAATCTTGCGCCTCTGCCGAGAAAGCTTGCAATGAAGAATTTAAAAAAATTCATCTCAAGGATTCCGCTTGCGATTGTGAATATTTTATAAGGAATCGGGGTGAATGCGGAGAAAAACACAGCAAAGGAACCATATTCCTGATACATCTTTTCCACAGACTCCAGTTTATCCTGATGTTTTCTGAACAAAAAGTTAAAAACCGGACGTCCTCCGAAATATCCGATAAAATATCCGATAACGCCGCCCACAGCTGACGCCATTGTGCAAACAAATGCGTAATACAAAGCTTTTTCAGGTTTTGCTAAATCCATCGCAATAAGCAGAAAATCCGGCGGCGGTACCAAGAAGAAACTCTCGATACAGGAATTTGCCGCTAATCCTTGAACTCCCATTTGTTGAAACCAACTATTCATACTTACCAATATTTCGTGCATTATTCTATTGTCCTATATAGCGTGGAAGCTTCTTGTATACTCACGTTTCCGTTGGGGATAATCAAAACTTCCGCTTTTTCTGTCCGATTTGAGTACTCTATCTCAATAATATCACCGACTTTAAGCTGTTTAGCCGGTTTTGCAGGATTTCCGTTTACAAGTACTCTTCCCATTTCTGAGACCGTATTCGCAACTGTTCTTCTCTTTATTAAACGTGAAACTTTTAAAAATTTATCCAGACGCATTACATACCTTTTATAACTTCTTTTACAAGAATTTTGAATCTGTCTTTAGCAATACCGGCAGCGTGAATAACATCAGCATGAGAAAGAGCAACTGTACTTACTCCGGCAGCTGAATTGCAAATACAACTTAGCCCCAAAACCTGCATTCCTGCCCATCTTGCTGTAATAGCTTCCGGAACAGTAGACATTCCGACAGCATCAGCCCCAAGAATTCTTGCCATCTTAACTTCAGCAGGAGTTTCGTAAGAAGGGCCTGTGAAAGCCATATAAACGCCTTCTTGTAAGTCAATACCAAGCTTTGCTGCGGTTTTCTTTGTTAAGTCAATAAGCGGAAGCGTATAAACTTCACTCATATCAGGGAATCTTTCGCCCATCTCGTTATCATTCGGGCCAATTAGCGGGTTTACATTCATGTGATTGATATGGTCAGTAATCACCATTAAATCGGATGGATTAAAAGCCGGATTTACTCCGCCAGCAGCGTTTGTAAGGATTACCGTTTTGACTCCAAGTTTTTTCATAACTTTTATCGGGAACACAACTTTTTGAATAGGGTGTCCTTCGTAAAAGTGGAATCGTCCCTGCATCATAACTACTTTTTTGCCGCTTATTTCCGCAAAAACAAGTCTGCTTTTATGTCCGGATACTGTTGATGCTTCAAACCCCGGAATTTCTGCGTAAGGAATCGCAATTTCGCAATGCTCGTCAGCAAGTTCCCCCAGTCCGGAACCTAATAC
>CAKVMU010000273.1 GCA_934773085.1 uncultured Candidatus Melainabacteria bacterium | reverse complement strand
ATCTAACTTCCTCGGACACGGACTTAAAATCAGAAACAATCCAAGGAAGGAGGGTTTGCTTATGATTAGAATATTAGTACTTGCGTTTTTGATTATATTGCAATGCAATAACAAAGAACTAGCACTAATGATGATAATCATAATGCTAGTTCTTAAGAACTAACAAAAACGGGAGTTGAAATAAGTTAATTACCAGTTAACTTATGCCCGATTTCACTTTTTATTATACCTCATACTTCAACTTTTTTCAATCTGGGTCAAAAATGTTGTATAATATTTGTCATGAACGACACTTTGAGAGAGACAATAAAACTTGTACCGGAACAACCCGGGTGCTACCTTTATTACGATAAAGAGGGCGAAATTATTTATGTCGGAAAAGCAAAGAACTTAAAACGACGAGTTTACAGCTATTTTCATAAACAGCACGACAATCCGAAAACAACTATTCTCGTTTCGCAAATTGAAAAATTAGAATATATTATAACGGATTCTGAAGTTGAAGCTTTGATTCTTGAGTCACACTTAATCAAGAAGCACAAGCCAAAATATAATATTTTATTAAAAGACGACAAAAAATATCCGTATTTTTTGATTACAGATGAAGATTTTCCACGTATACAAATTGTTCGCAAGAAGAACCTTAACCCCGACAAAGGCAGGTTTTACGGACCTTATACTGATGTCGGCGCAATGTATGCGACTTTGGATTTTCTCAAACGCCTTTTCCCGCTGAAACAATGTAAAACTCCCAAATTTTCGAATCGTCCATGCCTGTATTACCATATTGGCAAGTGTCTTGCACCATGCCAAGGAAAAGTTACTCCGGAAGAATATCAAAAATTAATCCAACAAGTAGAGTTGTTTTTGAGCGGTAAACAAAAAGAATTGTTAAAAGAAATTCAAGCTCAGATGCAAAAATATTCTGACGAACAACAGTTTGAAAAAGCTGCAAAGATGCGTGACAGTTATCTTGACCTGCAAAAAACTCTTGAAAGACAAAAAGTTGTGTACGAAAACACAAAACTCAACGAAGATATTATTGCCGTTCTCTACGAAGACGGAATTTTGGCAATCGTAATTATGATGATTCGAGAAGGCAGATTAATCGACAAAAAAGATTTTACATATTTTGTCGACAATATTGATAAAACTGAATATTTCGAAACATTCTTCCGTGACTACTACACCGGATTGAAGTTGGAATTTCCTGATAGAATAATCTCAAAAGACTTGGAAGAAGTCGGACAAAAAGAACTTTATCAAGATTGGTTAAAAGTATTGTCCGGTAAAAAAATCACAATCAATTACGGTGGGGGCAAATACAAGGAATTGTATGAATTAGCTCTTAAAAACGCAAGAAATCTTTTAGAGAATGCAAAGCTCAAAAAAATGGCTCAAATAAGAGACGATTTTAACGAAGTCGGCTCATATCTTGCTGAAAAGCTACATTTGACAAACTTTCCGAACAGAATTGAATGTTATGATATTTCACACATTCAAGGCACAAATACGGTAGCATCTATGGTTGTTTTTCAAAACGGTTTACCTAAAAAATCCGCATACAGAAAGTTTAAAGTCCGAATGACAGAGGGAAAACCTGATGATTTCCTTTCTATGAAAGAAGTTTTATCCAGAAGATTATCCCGTTTAGGCGAACCAAAGTGGGAAAAGCCGGACTTAATCATCATTGATGGCGGAAAAGGTCAGCTTTCAAG
>CAKVMU010000272.1 GCA_934773085.1 uncultured Candidatus Melainabacteria bacterium | reverse complement strand
ATTCAAGACAGAGCGTAGTTTTTTAAATAAGGTAAGGGGCGATTTTTGCATTTGCAAAAATCGCCCCTTTTCCATGCGCAAAAATATTTTTCACGAGTTTTAAAACTTTATGTAAGGAGTTATATATGCCAAAAATCAACATACTATCGTCAGCTTATCCATTAGTCGGAGAAGATAAAGTCCTTGGGAATGCAATGAAATACAAGTTTATTGATGGAAAGAAGATTTCTACAAAGTTTCACGGTATTCGTGCTGAACACATGAATGCAAATATCGGTGGTGCGCTTGTTACGCAGAGAGATTCTTTTGCTTTTCATATTGCACCGGAGGTGGAATCTCCTAAGATTGTGAAAAAGTTGTTGGCAGATAAGGTTGAAGAGTTGAGGCATAACGGGGAAAAAGTATGGGCATTCCTTTGTGGCGGTTGGGCTTATAAGCAAAATGATGAAGTTGCAACAAAGAGTTTTAATATGTATACAGCTTTGGCAGATAAATTGGAAGAGCTTGGTGTTCCTTTCAGCATGATGTGTGGCAAATTCGCGCATGATGAAAGCGATAATTTCAGAGTTTATAATGACAGCGTTTTCGCTTGGGGTGATGCTGTAAAAAATAAAATTGACAAAGGGGCAAAACTTTCACCGGACGAAATTTTTGATAAACTTTCCGAGAAGTATCAAGTTGTCGAACTTTCTCCGGAAATTGACATAGCATCTTCAGATAAATTTTAAGAACAAACTTTTACGTAATGTTCGTTATAAAAATCTTCAAACCTGTCTTCAAGTATTGCTTTGCGTGCTTTTTTGGCAAAATCAATAAGGAATTTGATATTATGAATAGACATCAAAGCTTGTCCTGTGCCTTCTCCACATTTGTAAAGATGTCTGAGGTATGCTCTTGAGTGGTTTTTGCAACAATAACAATCGCAGTTTTCATCCAAAGGTCTTGGGTCTTCGTGATACTGTGAGTTTTTAATCTGTTTTTTGCCTTCATATGTAAAGAATGAACCGTGTCGGGCGTTTCTTGTCGGCAGAACACAGTCAAACATGTCTACTCCACGTTTGATTCCGTCTAATAAGTCTTCCGGAGTTCCTACCCCCATAAGATATCTTGGTTTGTTATGCGGTAACAAAGGTGCAGTAAGCTCAACAAAGTGGTTCATAGTTTCTTTGTCCTCGCCAACGCTTAAACCCCCGATTGCATAACCTACAGCAGGGATTGATGATACAAAAGCTGCACTTTCACGTCTTAAATCATCATAAAATGCACCTTGGCAAATAGGAAACAGAGCTTGAGTTGTGCTTGTTTTAGCTTTGATGCAACGTTCGAGCCATCTGTGAGTTCTTTCCATTGCTTCTTTTGCAGTTTTGTAATCACAAGGGTATGGTGCGCACCAGTCAAAAGCCATAATGATGTCTGCTCCGATAGCTTGTTGAATCTCCATTGATACTTCCGGACTTATGAAGTGTTTTTTTCCGTCTTTTGGGTCACGGAACTCAACACCTTCCTCTGAAATTTTTCTCAAATGCGCAAGAGAAAATACTTGGAATCCGCCAGAATCTGTCAGAACAGGTTTGTTCCAGTTCATCCAACCGTGAATGCCGCCAAACTTTTCGATAAGTTTATGTCCTGCTCTAAGGTACAAATGGTAAGAGTTAGACAAAATTATTTGTGCTCCGGTGTCGTAAAGGTTATTGTTTGTAACAAGCTTTACGGTGGAGT
>CAKVMU010000271.1 GCA_934773085.1 uncultured Candidatus Melainabacteria bacterium | reverse complement strand
GGTAATAGTGTTATTGGCGCTCATGATAACGATGAGCTTGACCTACAGTAGCATTTTGCTTAGGTATTCACTCATTTGCCTATTACTAGTATTTGTGTTTGTTTTTCGTAAAAGAATTTGTTCGATTTTGCTCATGATAAAAAAGGTAAATTGATAATTTACGAAAGGGGAAAATGAATTTTATGTAACTATTAAAAAACTCGAAGTATATTAATAAAGCTGAGGTGCGTATAATGGCGATGAAGGTTGTGATTATGGCAGGCGGCAAGGGAACCCGAATTACTTCTGTGGCGAGTGATATTCCTAAACCGATGATAAAAATTGAAGGTATCCCCGTGTTGGAACGAGAGATTGAATGCCTGAGAAACCAGGGATTTGATGACATTATTATGACGGTAAGTCACCTAGGAAATATTATTATGGATTACTTTGGTGATGGTTCTGGAAACTCTCCGATAACAGGTGTGCCTTTTGGCGTACATATTGAATACTATTTTGAAAAAGAGCCACTCGGCAATGCAGGTGCGCTGTTCAAAATAAAAGATAAGCTGACATCTGATTTTTTGCTCCTAAATGCAGATGCGATGTTTGATGTGGATTTTAACAGATTTGTTGCATTTCATAAGGAACACGGTGGTTTGGTTACACTTTTTACACATCCGAATAGCCATCCATACGACAGTGGACTTATTATTGCTGATAAGAATGGTGCGGTTGAAAAATGGCTTGCAAAAGAAGATGAGCGTCCGCAGTATTACAGGAATCGTGTAAATGCTGGCTTGCATGTTATCAGCCCTCAAGTTCTAGAGCTGGCTGATATTGATGTGGATTTAATAGGTAAGATTGGCACAAATGGTAAACCGGTAAAGGTCGATTTGGATCGCCAGTTGTTAAAACCGTTGGCCGGAACAGGAAAAATGTTTTGCTATGACAGTCCTGAGTATGTCAAAGATATGGGCACTCCAGATCGGTACTATTCCGTATGTAAAGATTATAAAGAGGGCAGAGTCTCTGGAAAGAATCTGAAAAACAAACAAAAGGCTGTATTCCTTGATCGAGATGGAACTATTAACAAGTATGTTGGATTTCTTAGAAATATAGATGATTTTGAATTGATTGATGGTGTTGCGGCGGCAATCCGTAAGATTAATGAATCTGGTTATCTTGCTATTGTTGTGACGAATCAGCCAGTTATTGCCCGTGGAGAGGTTTCTTTTGATGAACTTGAAGAAATCCACAATAAGATGGAAACATTCCTTGGACAAGAAGGTGCATATTTGGATGCCATTTATTATTGTCCGCATCACCCACATAAGGGATATGAAGGAGAGCGTCCGGAACTGAAGATTGAATGTGATTGTCGTAAACCGAAGCCGGGAATGTTGTTCAAAGCAGCAGAAGACTTTAACATTGATTTGTCACAGTCATGGATGATCGGTGATGGTGAAAATGATGTTAAAGCTGGTATCAATGCAGGGTGCAGGACTGTGCTTTTGAGCGATGGTGATGAATGTTATGGGCAGAATATTACGATGCAATCTCTATCTAAATTAATGAAAGAGAGTATTGTTGTATGAGAAAACAATTGAAAGTGTCCACCGGAGAGGACGGAAAAGTTTGATATTCTAAAGTTTGTCCTTTCTTTATTAGTTGTTGTTAGACATGGTGCTCAATATATCTTTATGGACGGAACGGACTGTATAGTGTATCACACAGTAGTGAGT
>CAKVMU010000270.1 GCA_934773085.1 uncultured Candidatus Melainabacteria bacterium | reverse complement strand
GTGCTGATACAATAATTTACCCGTCATGCTATCTGAATGGCAAAAATATCATAGGTAAGAATTGCAAAATAGGACCTTTCGCACACCTAAGAGGCGGCGTTGTTCTGGAAGATTACGTTAAAGTTGGCAATTTTGTTGAAGTCAAAAAGACTACAATAAAATCACACACAAATGCCTGCCATTTAACTTATCTGGGAGATAGCGAAATCGGCTCAAACGTAAATATCGGAGCCGGCACTATTACCGCAAACTACAACCCGTTATCTAAAGAGAAATGCAAAACAGTGATTAAAGATAACGTAAAAATCGGTTCAAATTCAGTATTGGTTGCACCGGTTACAATAGAAGAAGGCGCAAGTGTCGGGGCATTGAGCGTTATAACAAAAGACATTCCTCAGTGGGCACTTGCACTCACAAGAGCGCCGTTGCGAATCCTTGACGGATGGGTAAAGAAAGTTCTTTCAAAAAATTAAATCAACGGAAAAATCGGTATTTAAAAAGCGTATAAATAGCTTGAACACCGTCTTTCCAACCGATTTTTTTACCTTCACTTACTGCACGTGCATTATAAGAAATTGGGAGTTCTGCAAAACGGACTCCCTTTTTAAGTACTTTTGCGGTAATTTCCGGTTCAAAATCAAATCTATCAGATTCTATTGTAATATCTTTTATAACATCCGCTTTAAATGCCTTATAACAAGTCTCCATATCCGTCAATTTAACTCCAAAAAGTAGTCTTGTAATAAGTGACAACGTAACATTTGCCAAAAAACTGAGTAGCAAAAACTTACCCGCATTTCTGTTATCTGCAAGCCTTGAACCGTACACTACGTCTGCTTTTCCAGACATAATCAATTTTACCAACGGAATATAGTCTTCCGGATTGTATTCCAAATCTGCATCCTGAATGATAATTATATCCCCACTTGCTTCAGCTAAACCTGTACGCAAAGCAGCACCTTTCCCTTTGTTTTTTTCATGATACAAAACTTTGTACGGCAATACAGGATACAAGTCTTTTGTACCATCTGTCGAAAAATCATCTATTAGTATAATTTCTTTTTCCAGACCAAAGTTTACACTTTCCACTTTCTCCAACAATTTTGTTAAAGAATCTTTTTCGTTAAAAACAGGTATTAAAATCGTAATTTTTTGCATATCTCCGCCTTTTGTTATATTATAATATAAAAGAGTAATATTTTACGAGAGAGTGCTAAATGACGCTGGAAAACTTTATCTACGATTCCGTTGAAGAAATAATGAACGGCAAGTATGAGCAGGTCAAAGAAAGTATTGTCAAACATAAAGAAATTTATGGAAACGACACGGCTATATGTTTTGATTTACTTGCTCTGGGAGCATTTGTAGATAAAAAATATGAAGATTATTACCAGTTCATGAACGATACTCAGTTTTTGGTTGAACAGTCAAAAGACAGCATTACAAACATTCTTCACGAACTAATACTCGGGCATGTAAGTTTTTCCGAGAAAAATAGCTCCCTCTACTCTATCAATTATAATAAGGCGAGAAAATTTGCAATAAAAAGTCAAAAGACAGCCTTTTTTGAAAGATTAACAACGCTTCTAAAATGTCCGCCAATTACGCATTTAAGCACACATGCTCAAGTAAAAGACCCCTTGATTGCTCTTGTAAAAATTGGACAAGCTGTTGCTGCAGAAAAAAACATTGATGTGCTTATAAAAACAATCGCAGAAGAAACAAAGGC
>CAKVMU010000269.1 GCA_934773085.1 uncultured Candidatus Melainabacteria bacterium | reverse complement strand
ATTCAAGACCGAAGGCTCATCAAGAACAGCCGGTTTTTCCATCAAAATTTGTGCTAAAACATTTTGAACATTTTTATTA
This sequence comes from uncultured Candidatus Melainabacteria bacterium, assembly GCA_934773085.1. Lineage (GTDB taxonomy): Bacteria > Cyanobacteriota > Vampirovibrionia > Gastranaerophilales > Gastranaerophilaceae > CAG-196. Next base: position 1,654 of record CAKVMU010000269.1, on the reverse strand, counting down.
CCATTAAAGCTAACCTTTAGCGGATAAGCAGTAGAAGATGTTTTTAATTTCTTGATATCTTTTGAATTAACAAAACCGGATAAAACTGCGTTAAAAGTTATATCATTATTATTATAATTAGTAATTTCACTCTTTGCTGTTAGTTTTGAGTTTGGTAAAAAGATATTCGTTTGCGGAATCTTAATACTATCTCTGTCGATTAACAACTTCAAGGTCGGAATCTTAATCGATTCGGTTTCCGGAGTTTTGCAGGTTACATTATTGATGTAAGCTGTGTTATTCTGGTTTGTATCAATTTTGAGAGCATCCAGTACTAAATCAATTCCATTATTTACGACATGTAATTTTTCAATTTGCAAATTTTCTTTGTGTGTTACATTATCCAATGTACCGCTCAGATTGGCTACGAGAGATGCCACCCCGCCTTTTACACCAAATGAAGCAGGACACAAGTATTTGAGTTCGACTTTGTTCATCAATAATTCAATGTCAATGAACTTATCAACCTTACCTTTCGCCATTATAGGTGCATTATTAACATAACCTACCGCATTAACAATATTTATTATGTTGTTAGAAAAATCAATATCAGAATTAATTTTTTCAATCTGCAAACCACTTGCTTTAACACTTGCATCAGTGATTTTCATATAGCCGTTTGATTTAATCTTATTTAAATCCCCTTTTAGAGTAAAGTTTGCATTTAGAGTTCCACCTACTGATTTCAAACCTTTAAAGGCAGAAAAATCCATAAATATTTTTAATTTTTGATACAAGTCATTAAGATTGATTTCATCAGTCTTAACCTTCAAATCCAATACCGGCTTTTTAGAATTATTAACCATACCTTCTATATACACCTTTTTATCAGGTGATGTATAAATATTAGAAAGTACACTTGCTTTATCTCCCCACAAAGTCAAATATACAAAGCTTTTAGGATTTCTCTTTGTCGTATCAAGAACAGATATGTTATCAACATTAATGAAACCGGAAGCTTGTATGTCATCATTAGCAGTTTTGTATAGCTTTAAATCTGCAATCACGTCTGAGTGGAAGTCCAAATCTTCAATCTGGTTAATAAATTCTGTAACATCAAACTTATTAGCAGACTCCGGCAAGTCCATTTTAGGCAAAACGCTTACATCATATGTAATATACTTTTTGCTGTTTATGCTAAAAGCACCCTTAGCTTTTAGCTTCAAGCTTTTAAAAGTCGGAACCTTACTTATTTCAAGGTTTTGACCAGCTAGCGCAAGTTTGTCATTATCAGATTTATCAAAATATGATATGCTGTACTCTTTTAAGCTTATATTTGGCGTTTCTTCAATGTCTTTTTTGCTTAATTTATCAAGAAACGAAGGTAAATATTTATCATCCGAAGCGACTTTTATAATCAACTTATTCGCATAAAGAGTATCAACAGCCGGCTCATTCTTGATTAAAGACATCCAAGGAATATAGAACTTAACATTGTCAAATTGACCAAACTTTTGACCATCCTCATACATCATATGCATAATCGGTGCCTTAACCTTTAAAAATGGCCCTATACGCAATATCAATTTTTCTATATGTATTTTTATCCCCAAGTCTTTTGAAACTTGTTCTTCTATTGTAGGAATTAGTTTTGAAGCGTTTATAGGAACGAAAC
>CAKVMU010000268.1 GCA_934773085.1 uncultured Candidatus Melainabacteria bacterium | reverse complement strand
CTTCTAGATACCAATAGCAAAAGAGGGGTTTGTCCCTCTCTTTTGCTATAAAACAGGATTAAAGCCTGCTTTTTTTTTGCAACAGCGTAGATAGTACCTACGTAAGTTAAAGCAAAAAATATAATAGCATACTTAGAATGCGCTGAAGAAAAATGTGATACAATACCAACTTCTGAAAATATGTTTAACGTTATTTTCAAAAAATATATTTAACCTCAACTAAGATCGTACACATTTAAGTTAATCTTTGTTCACATTATTAGTTGTTTGATTCTCTGCTGTAGAAATTTTCCCCTGTTGCTCCATCTGCATTCCGAGCATGTGTAGGAATTCTATATTCTCCTTGGTCAAATTTCCTTTTCCGTGATACAGAGTAAAATGAACCCTTTTTTCAAATTCCTTTAACTGTTCCGCTGATAGGCTATTTTTGAATTTTTCCAAAGTGTCTGAATTTGCCATCTAGTTCTCCTTGTTCTGGTTCTCCGAGTTGTCTAAAAGACATAGAGGAATTGTCGGGTCTTTGTGTATGAAGTTCTTGAGCGGATGTACCTTTGCTTCCTCCGAATATTGATTTATCAAATCATTCAACAAACTCTGTCCATCTTTGCATAAAGGTTTTCTCAATTTTAGTTCCTTTCTCTATCAACACATCAGATGTATTACTAATCACATATTGCAAATAATACAACGCTGAAACACCACGACAAATAAAAAAACACATTCCATAATACAAGCCGATAAAGGGACTTGAACCCTTGACCTACTCATTACGAATGAGTTGCTCTACCAACTGAGCTATATCGGCAATAATCTATAGTATATCTCAAAAATTCAGTCTTGCAATTATTTCGTCCGCAAATTCCATACAACCGTATGTTCCGCCTATATCAGCCGTCTTTGCTCCGTTTTGTAAGGTCTTAAACAATGCTGCTTTAATCCTTTCGGCAGCATCAGTTTCACCCAAATAATTCAACATCTCAATAGCAGACATCAACATAGCCGTAGGATTTGCTTTATTTTGACCTGCGATATCAGGAGCCGAACCGTGTACAGGCTCAAATACCGCATACTCAGCACCAATATTTGCGCCTTGAGCAACACCCAAGCCTCCAATCAAACCTGCACATAAGTCTGAAACAATATCTCCGTACAAATTCGGCAGTAATAAAACGTCAAACTGATTAGGATTTTGAACCAATTGCATACAACAATTATCGACAAGAATCTCCCTGAATTTGATATCCGGATACTCTTCAGCAACTTCTCTTGCACACTCTAAAAACAGACCGTCAGAAAGTTTGCAAATATTTGCCTTTGTTACAACACAAACTTCTTTTCTACCATTTTTTACTGCATAGTTAAACGCAAACCTTGCAATCCTTGTAGAAGCTTTTCTTGTAATTATCTTAATACTCTCCGCCGTATCTGCATCCACCTGACGTTCAATCCCTGCGTACAAATCTTCTGTATTCTCTCTTACAACGACAATATCAACATCATCATAACGAGATTCCACTCCAGGTAAGTTAAAACAAGGTCTTAAATTTGCGTACAAATCCAATTCTTTGCGCAACTGCACATTAACAGAACGAAAACCTTTTCCTATTGGTGTTGTTACAGGAGTTTTTAAAGCAGTTTTATTCCTCTTAACAGAATCCAAAACACGCTGCGGAAGCGGAACCCCCTCTTTTTCAATAACATCTGCGCCTGCAGTTTGTACATCCCAGTCAATTTGAACACCTGCTGCTTCAATAATTTTCAAC
>CAKVMU010000267.1 GCA_934773085.1 uncultured Candidatus Melainabacteria bacterium | reverse complement strand
ACGTTCCTCAAAGATGTAATTGTTTCAAACACAAGTTTCATTTCTTCTGCTTCTTTTGGATAAGCTAAGCTTTCTTCGTAAACAGGGAATTTAGCGATTATTAATGCAGAAGGAGCATCTTCGCCAAGTCCGAATGTACGTAAACTTTGCCATACTTGCTCAGTAATATGTGGCATAATCGGGTGCAACATTCTGAGTGACATATCCAAAACGTATCTCAAAACTCTTTGAGTATTCATTTTTAATTCAGCATCATTCAATTGAATTTTAGCGATTTCAACATACCAGTCGCAGTATTCGCTTCTGAAGAAATCATACAAAGTATGAGCAATTTCGCCGATTCTGTATTCTTTCATCTGTTGATTTACGGTTTTAGCAGTTTCATTCAATTGGTTAAGTATCCACTTGTCTACAAGTGTCAACTTGCTCTTATCAATCGGCTTGTCGTCAACTCCTTCCAGATTCATCAATACGAAACGAGATGCGTTCCAGAGTTTGTTTGCAAAGTTACGTCCGTATTCAAATCTTTCGTCAGAGATTTTTATATCCTGTCCGCCGTATGTGCAAAGAGATGTCATTGTGAAGCGAAGTGCATCGCAACCGTACTTGTCAATAATTTTAACAGGGTCGATTGTATTGCCCTTTGATTTTGACATCTTTTGACCTTTTTCGTCACGAATCAAACCGTGAATGTAAACGGTTGAGAAAGGTGCTTTGCCTGTGAATTCCAAGCCCATTGTAATCATTCTTGCAACCCAGAAGAAAATGATATCAAATCCTGTTACCAAAACTGATGTTGGGTAGAATTTTTTGAAATCATCTGTTTCAGAATTTGGGAATCCCATTGTAGAGAATGGCCACAAGCCAGATGAGAACCAAGTGTCAAGACAATCACTATCTTGTACGTAATTTTCCGGATCCGGATTTTCTTTCGCAACAACCATTTCTCCGGTCACTTTGTGATAATATGCCGGTATTTGGTGTCCCCACCATATTTGACGGGAAATACACCAGTCACGAATGTTTTCCATCCAACCCAGATAATTCTTTTCCCAACGTTCCGGAATGAATTTAATTCTGCCGTCTTTTACAGCTGCAATGGCTTCTTCAGCAAGAGGCTTCATTTTTACAAACCATTGTTCGGAAAGAAGCGGTTCAATTGTAGTGTTACATCTTTGGCATTTTCCAACATTGTGTTCGTGGTCTTTTACTCTTAATAAGAAGTTGTTATAACTAAGCATATCAACAACTTTTTTACGAGCTTCATATCTGTCAAGACCTTGATATTCAAGCGGAACTTCAGCGCAAGCTTTCATTTTTCCTTCGCCGTCAATAATCCAAATCGGAGCCAAGTTGTGACGTTTGCCGACTTCAAAGTCGTTAGGATCGTGTGCCGGAGTGATTTTAACGGCACCGGTTCCGAAAGATTTATCTACGTATTCATCAGCAATAATAGGTATCTGACGTCCAGATAACGGAATCATAACGGTTTTACCGATAAGTTCGGAATATTTTTTATCACTTGGGTGTACCGCAATTGCAACGTCACCGAAAATAGTTTCAGGTCTTGTTGTAGCAACGATTATGGCGCCGGATTCTCCTACTAACGGATAAGAAATTTCCCATAAATGTCCTTTTTCTGTTTCGTATTCGGTTTCTACGTCAGAAATCGCTGATTGGCAACGGGGACACCAGTTTACGATGTAAGCGCCTTTGTAAATAAGTCCTTTGTTATAAAGTTTTACAAAAACTTCTTTTACTGCATCTGAGCAACCTTTGTC
>CAKVMU010000266.1 GCA_934773085.1 uncultured Candidatus Melainabacteria bacterium | reverse complement strand
ATCTTCACTGCCATAAATGTAACTTCCCGCAACGAGGGAGTTTGCCCCCAAAGACTTACAAATTTTTCCCGTAAGATTATTAATACCGCCATCAACCTGAATAATCAAATCTTCCGGAGCTTTTTCTCTGATTTCAGGAATCTTCATCGCACAATCATGCATAAATTCTTGTCCGCCAAACCCCGGTTCAACAGTCATCACAAGCACTAAATCCACATCGTTTAAATACGGAAAAACCTCCTTGGCTTCTGTTTTAGGCTTAATCGAAATCCCAACTTTTTTGCCAAAAGATTTGACCAGCCTTATCACATCAGCCGGATTTTCAGTCGCTTCCAGATGGAAAGTTATTAAATCAGAACCTGCTTTTGCGAATGCTTCCACATATTTTTCCGGATTATCAATCATCAAATGCGTATCCAAAAATAAATCCGTTTTTTTACGAATAGATTTTACAACCGGCACACCGATTGAAATATTCGGAACAAAATGTCCATCCATAACATCAATGTGAACCCATTTTACACCGCAATTTTTAATCGCATTGATTTCTGATTCCAGATTCATAAAGTCTGCAGAAAGTATTGAAGGTGAAATTATCAAATTATCCATACGTTCATTCTAGCACAAACCCAAATTCAACAAAAATAACATCTTTATTATGATTTCTTATATAAGTGTGTTATAATCAGTAAAAAAGGAGAGAGAACCGTGCTAAACCCTGATGAACAAGCGATTGCAATCAAAGGATACTTAAAAAAACTGCTCAAAGTTATCAATGAACAAGCAAGTTTTACCCTACTTAACAGTAAAATTATTGATAAAAAACGTATCGACGACATTTTATGTTGTATTGAAGGAAGTTTTCCTCAAGAATACTCTGATTTTTTGAAAAGACACGGCTCCAAAAGACTAAAAAGTCACTCTCTGTATCTTCAACTACTTGATGCTATTAAAAACAGGTTCTTATTTTCAACTTCTTGTTATTCAGTAAGATATAATGAAGCATTAGGATTAATCGCTTCTATGAGTGTAGCTATTGAAAGAGATATCAGATATATCTACAGTCAAGAATCAGGCATGTTTTAGATTGACTTTTATCAATTGTTTGTTGTACAATTCTGGTAACTATCATACAAGTTTACGGAGTAAAAAATGAATTCACAACAAGATGTAATTTACGGTTTAATGAATGAGCTTGAAGAAGCATTAGATAAAGGGTTTCCACTTCTAGGATACTGCTTCACCGTTGTGAAAAAAGATACTGTAACAAACATTTTGGACAGATTATATGCGGCTCTTCCTGATGAAATCAAGGAAGCAAGAGCTCTTTTGAGAAGAAAAGACGAGCTTCAATATGAAGCTCAACAAAGAGCAGAAAAAATTATTGCTGATGCTCAAGCAGAAGCGAACAGACTTCTTAGCGAATCTGATTTATTGAGAGCTGTTCAAAGAGAAGCTGAAAAGATTAAAGAACAAGTTATTGCTGATTGCGAAGATATCAAACGTAAGTCTTTGGAAGAGGCTGAAGCTATGAGAACTCAAGCGATTGACGAAGCTATGAGAACAAAAGACGGCGCTTCTGTTTACGCAGAACAAGTTCTTGTAAGTCTTGAACAAAACTTGAACCAGCTTCAAGAAATTGTTAAAAACGGTCAAGTACAGTTAGAAAGACGCAGAGCTGAATCTGATGAGAAACCAGATTCGCTCTGCGTTGTTTTATTTCAGATGAAGCCAGACACAGTTTTCGGAAAGGAAGAATGGAAATGAATAACCCTAAGGAAAATGAT
>CAKVMU010000265.1 GCA_934773085.1 uncultured Candidatus Melainabacteria bacterium | reverse complement strand
ACAAACCAGAATATCACCATGACTTGGCACAAGCCCTCCTGCACCATTATTTTTTAATTCTTCAATAATAAAACGGTTACCTTTTTCATGGATTTTTGAGACTAATGATAGCATTTCTTTCATATAATTATATTATAGTTAGATATCTAACTTTGTCAAGTGTTTATATTATACATCGGCTTTTTTGTTATCAATTTCCCGTCTCCATTGTGCATAAAAATAAAATGCCAAAAAGAAATAAACAGCCCACATGATAACTGTTGAATATACCCTACCACCTTTTAATGCAATTATTAGCCACATTGTAAAAGAAAGCCCATTTACTATCATCCAGAATAGCCACTGTTCAATACAGCGTTTTACCGTTAAGTACATACCTGCTATTGATAATACCGTTGTAATACTGTCTAAAACAGGATGCTTATCATCTGTAACACACAAAATAATAATCATCACACTTATCAATGCAGCGGAACAGAATAAAATCGAAAATAAATTCTTTTTACTCAAAGAAGTTTTTATAATCTCATTCCGATTTTGTTTTAAATTTTTTTGCCACTGAAAGAATCCAAGAACTTGCATTGGTACATAATACCCAAGATACAACAAAACATTGCCCCACAAGGCATTTTCAACCGAAATATATGCATAAAAACTTGAACCCATAACCCCAAATAAATAGCAAATAGGGTATCCCTTTCCCGCAAACACAGTATACGTTATTCCACAAACAGCAGAAATTAGCGCTTGAACACTATCTTTACACACAATAGCATTCGTAAGCAAAAATACCATTAGCAGAACAAATGCAAGCTTCTCCAGTTTTTCTTGTTTAAAGGTCATATTTATGTTATCTAATAAACATAGATGAAAGTAAATTCAAATTACGATAATGACATCTCATTTAAGGGATTTTACAACAACAAGTTTTTAAAAAAGGGATTGGAATTCGCAGCTAACAATGGTGCGCTTTTTGCTGCGGCAACAACGCTTACTTTATCAACATGTGTAAGACCGTTTGTAATCCTTGCTACCCCAAAAGTTAACCCAGAAGATAAAAAAGTCGCTTGCGCAAAATCAGTTACATCAAGTCTAATTGGCTACGCTATTATGTTACTAGCTTCGAAACCAGTTTCACGTGCAATAAGCAATATAGATAAAAATCCGGAGAAATATTTACAGAAGAAAACTATAAAAAATCTAAAAGAGAATTCCAAAAAACTAACCGAATCGAAGGCATACGAATTTTCAACCCAAATATTTAAACTTGGAATAGGCGCACTGGTGGCTGCCCCGAAAGCCATACTGACTGCACTGGGACTTCCTTACGTTATGCAGGCTCTATTTAATAAAGAAGTACCGAAAAATGATAATAAAGGTGAAATCAGTTTCCGAGGGAAAGGTGAAAACAAACTTTCAAAAGGGATAGCCAAACTTATTAATAACAATAAGTTTCAAGATTTTTCTACCAAGTACAAAGATTCAAATTTCCCAATGCACATTATGGCTGCAACTGATGCACTAACAACCGCAACATTCATTCATCAAACAAAACATAGTTCCAAGATTGATGAAAGTAGAAAAAAACCTCTTATTTATAACGCATTTATATCCACCGCTCTAAGCATAGCAGCCGGCTATGGATTAGATAAGCTTTTGGATAAACCTACAGAAAAATTTATCCATAAATTCAAGGATGCCAACAAAAACGATAAAAAATTAAATAAATACATTGAAGGCATTAAAATTGCAAAACCAATATTAATTCTTGGCGGAGTATATTACATAATAATACCG
>CAKVMU010000264.1 GCA_934773085.1 uncultured Candidatus Melainabacteria bacterium | reverse complement strand
GCTTAATGAGCTCCCGTTTTTGATTAATTTCGTTTTCAAAAGGGATAATAAACAAACGAATCTGCTTAAATTCTTAGACTAATAATCGGTTTGTTGGTAGTCGTCATCATCTTTTAGGGATGACAAATCGTCCGAATAACTTGAATCAAAGTCGTCCGGAAGGTATTCGCTATCCGGCCAAACAGTTTCATCATCAAATCTTGAAGCATTCATGTTTTCAGCTCCTGAAAAATCTGAATTGCTTAAATCAGCTTCTCTAAGGATTGCGCCGGCCAAGTCTGCATCCGCAAAATTGCAATAATCAACTCTGGAGTAGCTGAAATCAGTACCGTTAAGGACAGATTCGCTAAAATTGCATTCAATAAGAGTTGAGCGTGTAAAATCTACTGACGTTAAGTCACATCCGGTGAATTTGACATCAGTCAGTTGTGAATCGGCAAAAGAAGATGATGTTAAGTCAACATTGTCAAAAACAGCTCCTTCAAGAACAACATTTGAAAAATCTGTTTCGCTTAAATCTGCTCCGACAACTTCTTTGTTGAAAGCTTCTATATCGCTTGTAAGTAAGTTAGCTAGTTCTTCTTTTGATAACATTTTTATCTCCTACTAATTAATTAAATCAATTTGCATTGCAAGCAATACTGCTTGTGTTCTGTTCGTAACTTTTAGTTTCTTAAATATGCTATTAAGATGAGTTTTTACTGTCACATCTCTTACGCACATCTTATCCGCAATTTCCTGATTGCTTGCTCCTTTTGCAACAAGAGAAAGAACTTCTTTCTCTTTCGGAGTCAAGGCATCTATGTTAACGTCTTTATTTAAAGTTTTTTCGCTCTTAGGCTGGGCTTCTTTTTGCCAATTGGAACGTCTTAGCACAGCTTCAACTCTTGCCAACAAGTTCGGTAAGATAAACGGTTTTACGATATAATCATCCGCACCAATCTTCAAACCGGATACAACTTTCTGTTCTTCATTTACAGCCGTAATCATAATAACCGGAATATATTCAGTCTTTTTATTTTTTCTAATGGCCTTAAGTGTGTCCCAACCGTCCATATTAGGCATCATTACGTCCAGTAGCACCAAGTCAAAATGTTTATCTTCTTCGAACAGAATCTTTAGTGCTTCTAATCCATCTTCAGCAACAGTTACGTCATAACCGTACATAGGCAAGGCATCTGCTAGATATTTTGGATTGTCATCAACAATAAGTATAGAAGCTACTCCGCCCATATTAAACCAACTTCTCCTTTAATGCCTTGAGTGCAGCTTGCAACCGGTCGTCAACTTCAAGTTTTTGAAGAATGCTCGCAACGTGAGCTTTTGTCGTGTTAATGCTGACAAAAAGCTTGTTTGCGATTTCGTTATTGCTGTATCCCTCAGTAATCAATTTCAGAATCTGAGTCTCTCTGGTTGTAAGTCCGTAATCTCTCTCCGGCTTAGTTTCAACTTGACCTGCCTGAGCTGCAGCTTCCAATACAATGTGTGCAATACTCGGGTCAAACCAAGATGCCCCGTCAAGAACTGAGCGAACCACATTAATCAAACTTGTCGGATTAATTTCCTTTGAACAATATGCATTTGTACCGGCTTTAAGGGAATTTAAAACTTCTTGTACATCATTGTGAGAGGTTAAGACAACAACCTTAATGTCTTTGTGCTCCTGTTTGATTTTGCGAGTGCCTTCAATGCCGTTAATTCCAGGTAAGCCCAAGTCCATTATTATCAAATCTACATGGTTGTGATTAACAATTTCAATCCCTTTTTCAGCGGATTCTGCCTCAAAAACCTCGCCAATAA
>CAKVMU010000263.1 GCA_934773085.1 uncultured Candidatus Melainabacteria bacterium | reverse complement strand
GGTCTTACCTCTCTGACCTACAACATCACCGATCTTCTGAGGATCGATCTGCATAGAGATGATCTTCGGTGCAAACTCGCCAACCTGTTTTCTCGGTTCAGCGATAGCCGGAGTCATGATCTCATTTAAGATATACTCTCTTGTGAGAAGTGTATTAAAGAAATTGACAAGCCTTGAGTCTTCTTTCTGTTTATCGTGGTTCATGATAAAAATGCTGGCTTCGTCAGATGCTGCCAGATTTTGAAGTTCGTTGTTTTCGATATTTATTTCAACTTCTCTGTCTGCACCAAGAGAGTTCGTCATAACGCTATTCACCCACATAAATACCGGAGATGAATCTTTTGTTTTCAATGCTTCTTGTATGAATAAATTAGTCAGTTTTTTTGCGCTTTTTGTATCTTTTTTAGTAATTTTGTCTGCAAATTCTTGAAGTGATGTCAGAAGTTTGGCAAATTTTTTTGCTGTTTTTCTGAAAACTAATTCACTTTTGATAGTCTGTTTTTCAGAAAATTTATACAAAGTTTCCGGTAGATAACTTTTAAAAGCAGGGTTGGCATATTTTGTTGGTATATTACTGTTTATTTTATTTACAATCATCGTTATACCTTATTGCTTGGTAATTTTGTGTTTTTTTTGATTCCGAATAGAAATTTGATTAGCCATGAAGGTTTTCGTGTTTTAGTTTTGTTTAAAAGACTTGAATTCTGCGAAGAATTGTTGATGCCGCCAATAATCACATAAGGTTTTATTTCGGTTTTTGATTTTTTTAATATAATTCGTGCGTTAAAAGATATAGGTTGTATGTTTTTTTGCATGAAAAGAGCCTCTTTTTTGGTATAAACCCTATAAATAAAATATTTGCCCGTAAAAAAATAATGTTTACAAAACTTAAAGTATAGAATTTGCAAGGCTTAGAGTAAGTTTATTAAAGGATTGACAATAATTTTTGAGATACTAAAATAAAGAGTATAACTTAGAGAGTAAGTTAACGTAGTATATTTAATCAAAGAAGGAGATTAATCTCATGGCACGTGAAAAGTATGAACGTACAAAACCGCACGTTAACATTGGTACAATCGGCCACGTTGACCACGGTAAAACAACATTGACAGCAGCTATTACAGGTGTTATGGCTGCAGCCGGAAAAGCTCAAGCTAGAAAATTCGATGAAATCGATGCTGCTCCGGAAGAAAAAGCAAGAGGTATAACCATCTCTACTGCTCACGTAGAATACGAAACAGATGCTAGACACTACGCACACGTTGACTGCCCAGGCCACGCTGACTATGTTAAAAACATGATTACAGGTGCTGCTCAGATGGACGGTGCAATTCTTGTAGTTGCTGCTACAGACGGTGCAATGCCTCAAACTCGTGAACACATCTTGTTGGCTAGACAGGTTGGTGTTCCTAACTTGGTAGTATTCTTGAACAAATGTGATATGGTTGACGATCCAGAATTGTTAGAATTGGTTGAAATGGAAGTTAGAGAACTTCTTTCTTCATACGAATTCGACGGTGACAACATTCCGTTCATCCACGGTTCAGCTCTTAAAGCTTTGGAAGCTGTTCAAGCTAATCCAAACATCCAAAGAGGCGAAGATAAATGGGTTGATAAAATTTGGGAATTGATGGATGCAGTTGATAGCTACTTCCCAACTCCTGAACGTGATTTGGACAAACCATTCTTGATGCCTGTTGAAGACGTATTCTCTATCACAGGTCGTGGTACAGTTGCTACAGGTAGAGTAGAACGTGGTATTGTTAAAGTTGGTGACGAAGTTGAATTAGTTGGTCTTGGCGAAACTAAGAAAACAACTG
>CAKVMU010000262.1 GCA_934773085.1 uncultured Candidatus Melainabacteria bacterium | reverse complement strand
CTATTAGTTCTGCAAACTGAAAGTTTCACCTTATCTGGTTAAAACCCGTCTTTAGGATTTAGCACTATATTTTTTTGAGAGTTTAATCTATATAGAGTTATTGCCAGTCAGCATATTTGCTGGCTTTTTTGTTGTTTGAAAAAAATTGACAAATTTTATTTTTTATTCTTGCATATATAGTGCCATAGTGTTATAGTATAAGAGGGTGCATTTTATGGCTTATTTCTTAAAAAAATCAAACTACAAAAAAGGTACATATCTTCAAATTTACGAGAGTTTTTATGACCCGGAAAGGAAAGGCGGGGCTCACCGCTCTTTTAAAGCTTTAGGTTATGTTCATGAGCTTCAGGCAAAGGGCATTGACGATCCTATCTCCTTCTACAAAGAAGAAGTTATCAGACTGAACCAGGAAGCAAATGCTGCAAAAGCCGCAAAAAAAGCGAAGCAGATTTCAGATGATTCTCCGGAAAAACTCATTGGCTATTTTCCGATGAAAAACATCAACGACAAGCTGTCTGTTAAAAAATATATGGATCTTATGCAGACTGCTACTGACTTCCGCTTTAATGTTTTTGACATGATCTCTGCCCTTGTTTACGCAAGGCTTGTCCAGCCATGTTCAAAATCAAAGACTTATGACGAAGTGATTCCAAAGCTTTTTGAATCTTACGATTTTTCTTTAAACCAGCTCTATGACGGGCTGGAGTATATCGGCTGCGAATACGAAAAGATCATCGAAATCTACAATTATCAGATCCAGCAGATGTATCCGTTTGATACCTCTCATACTTACTTTGACTGCACTAACTTTTACTTTGAGATCGACAGGGAAGATGATTTCCGGAAAAAAGGACCTTCCAAGGAAAACAGAAAAGAACCGATTGTTGGTCTGGGACTCCTGCTTGATGCAAATCAGATCCCCATCGGCATGAAGCTGTTTCCCGGAAACCAGAGTGAAAAGCCAGTCCTGCGTAAGGTCATTGATGATTTAAAGAAAAGAAACGCCGTATCCGGCAGAACCATCCAGATTGCTGATAAAGGGCTGAATTGTGCTGAAAATATTTTCCATGCGCTGAAAAATGGCGATGGATATATCTTCTCAAAATCGGTAAAACAGCTTCCAGAAACTGAAAAAGTATGGGTTCTGCTTCCTAACGATTTCAAAGATGTAAAAGATGCCGAAGGAAATACTTTATATTGTATAAAGGAGTGCGTTGATGAATTTGAATACAAATTTACCGATTCTGAAACCGGTTCTCTGAAGAAATACAAAATCACAGAGAAAAGAATTGTAACCTTTAATCCGAAACTTGCAAAAAAACAGATTTATGAAATCAACAAAGAAGTAGAAAAAGCAAGGCTTTTAAAAGCATCGCAGGCAAAGAAATCTGAGTATGGTGATTCTGCAAAATATGTTATATTTACGCCTGTTGACAAAAAAGGAAATGATACAGATGGCAGAGTCAAAGTTACCATGAATGAAGAACTGATTAAAAAATCTCTGGAACTTGCCGGATACAACATGTTAGTTACATCCGAAATATCTATGGGTGCCAGGGAGGTCTATACTGCTTATCATAATCTTTGGAGAATAGAAGAATCCTTCCGGATTATGAAATCACAGCTTGATGCAAGACCGGTATATCTGCAAAAAGAGAATACCATTGTCGGGCACTTTCTGATTTGTTATCTTGCGGTCTTACTCACAAGGTTATTACAGTTTAAGATACTAAAAAACAACTATTGCTCAGAAGATTTATTCGAATTCATTCGTGATTTCAGAGTCGCAAAAATATCTGACCGAAAATACATAAATCTATCACGAGGAACTGAGT
>CAKVMU010000261.1 GCA_934773085.1 uncultured Candidatus Melainabacteria bacterium | reverse complement strand
TCCTTATACCCAGTCATACCAATTGCTATAATGTCAGTATAGCTAGTGTAATGAAGCAAAGCATTAGCATAGTGCACTGCACCGTTGACAGCATACGATTTAATGGTTTTGAAATCAGGTTGATTCTTAGCCGTTTTATTTGCTACTTTACCATCCATATCAGATTTAACAAGTTTGCCTTCATAACCCTTATATTCAATAAGAATAGGATAATCCACCATGTTTTTGTCTCTTAAAAGCAACTTTGCATCAGGACGATTGCCTCCTGCTCCACCATTTTTAGAATAATAATCATTTAAAGCTTGATCTATTTCCGAATTTAAAGATTCCTGTTCCAACTTATAATCTAAATCGTAAGATTTCATCCATCCATTTGCTAAATCCGCAATATTGGGTTCAACCGATTTAATTTTAGCCATCTTATGTTCCTCCATTCACACAAACACCGAATACGTATTTATTATATTTTCATCGTTCCGTCTGCAAGGTCTTTTGCCACAAACGGAATAAAGTAAAACGGCACAGTGAGCAGTTTTTTCTCTGCATTGTAGCCATAATTATTTTTTGAGACTTTAATAGCACACTCAAACTTATTATGATTTGAAAATTTTTCAAGAGAATTAAGTGTACCTCTGCCTTTTTTGACATCGAGCGGATATAATTTGTTATTTGATTCAATAATAAATTCAAGCTCGGCTGATGTTCTGCCTCGCCAGTAAAACAATTTATGCTCTTTTGCAATTAATTCGTTAGCCACAAAATTTTCAAAAAATATTCCTGATAAAGTATTATCTCTTTCATTCGACACAAACGAAGCAGCATTAATACCACTTTGATATGAGAACATGCCGATATCTCCTAAAAACAGCCGGAAATTACTTTCACTGTCTGGCATAAGCGGCATCGTAATATGTTCTTTCAGTTGAAAGGACTGATTTACAACATGTGCCATTGTAAGCCACTGTATAGAAGTTGCATAATCTCGCGTTTTACTTTTTTCCTCAATAAGCCCCGGGGAAAAATTTTTTGATTCTTTATTCAGCTCTCTGTAAATATTCTGAAACAGTACACGAGAGCGCAATACAGCCTCCTGGCTTGCCTGATAAAGTTCCATGTCTGAGAGGTAATTATCATATAAGACTTTGAGAATTTCTCTTGATTCAAGAAGATTATTTTCCTCAATATAAGCTTCTACTGCTTCAGGCATACCACCTACAAGCAAATATTTATATATCTGCTCCATAGCCAATTCATGAATTTTACTATCTAAAGGCTTTTTTTCTTCATAAGCTTTTTTCACAGTGGCATAAAGTATCTTATTACTGTTCATTAAAAACTCATCAAAAGTCATCGGATAAATTGTTATTTGATTAATTTTTCCAACCGGAAAAAGGAATTTATTATTTTCTCTTGAACCTCTTTTATGCGTTTCTCTTTGAAGTTTGATACGGACCATTGAGCCAGTTGCAATTACAGGAATTTCTCTGAAGTCCTGACAAAAATATTTAAGGGAAGAAATAACATTGGGACATTCCTGCACTTCATCAAAAATCAACAAAGTATTTTCATTTATTTGCTTCCCTTTACGCAACGAAATATATTCAATAATTTTCTCTGCATTGGCGGTTTCAGAACAAAACTCACGAATTTCATCCTCTTTTTTGCAATCAACATAGATGTAGTTATTTTTATAATAAGTTTTGGCAAAAAGTTCTTCTACAAGATAAGTTTTACCAACCTGCCTTGCTCCCCAAATAAACAGAGGCTTCTTGCGTTTGTTATTATTCCAATCAATCAATTTTTGCAATGCAATTCGTTCCATAAACACCTCTCCAATCA
>CAKVMU010000260.1 GCA_934773085.1 uncultured Candidatus Melainabacteria bacterium | reverse complement strand
AAACAATATAGGAAAGGTAAAACACCTAATATCAATGATACAATACAGGCTGCAAACATGACCCTATGGTCTTTAAATATTTTCATACATTTCCCTCCTTGTCTAATAGTAACACTTATTTATTTGTAGTCAAACAAAAACACAAAAAAGCGGGGTCGGGTTTTTGTAAAAACCCGACCCTCATCTTAATCTTTATTCAACCAAACTAGTGGCAAGCGCAAACGCCGTTTTCGCAGCTGCAGCATGATAAAGCTTCTTGAGCTTCTTTCATTCTAACTTTGATACGACCGTCTACTGCAATACCTTCACCGGTTTTTTCTGAAATCAACAATGGGTTAATATCCAATTCATCGATGAATTTGAAATCGTTAACCAATTGAGATAATCTCAACAATGTTTCTTCAATTTGGTCTAATTGAGCAGGTGTTGTACCTCTTGCACCAAGAAGTAATTTGTATGCCTTAACTGATTTAATCATTTCTTTAGCATCAACATCTGTCAAAGGAGCGATTCTGAATGTTACGTCTTTCATAACTTCGATAAATACACCGCCCAAACCGAACATCATCATTGGACCGTATTGAGGGTCTGTTGCGATACCGCAAACCATTTCTCTGTTGCCTTTAACCATTTCTTGAATGATTACGCCTTCCAAACCGTCAAGCAAACCTTTTGCATCAAGTTTTGCAATCAAGTCTTGGTATTCAGCTCTCAATTGTTCAGCAGATTGAATGTTAACTCTTACACCACCAACATCAGTTTTGTGAGAAGTTGTTTTTGAAGTCATCTTCATTACAACCGGATATCCGATAGAATCAGCGATTGAAACAGCTTCGTCTTCAGTTTTAGCAAAACCTGATTTACAAACTCTGATACCGTAAGCATCCAATACATCAATTGATTCACGAGTTGTAAGTTGTTCTCTGCCTTCTTCGATTGATTTAGCAATGATTTCTTTTGCACGTTTGTAATCAACGTTATATGAAGGAATTTTACCTTCAGGTCTTTCCATCCACAATCTTTGTTGATTCAATCTGTTCAAACCGTCCGCAGCTTCTTCTGCATACATAAAGAATGGCATATTAACATCCATATCTGAAAGCGCAGAGAAGAAATCTGACTTAGTCATGAATACACCGATTACAGGTTTTTGCGGATTTTTAGCCTTGATTTCCATTAATGCTTTTGCAACATCAATGTCTTTCAAGCCCAAGAACGGAAGATAGATTGTAATAATCATATCAACGTTTTCATCAGCAATAACAGTTTCCAATGTTTGCTTGTAGTGTTCGATAGGTGCAGAAGCAATCATATCGATAGGGTTTTTAACTGATGCAGCAGAAGGCAAGAAGCTTCTCAATTTTTCTTTTGTAGCATCAGAAATTTTAGCCATTTGCATACCGTATTCGCATACAGCATCTGTAGCCATAATACCAGGACCGCCTGAGTTTGTGATAATAGCAACTCTATCACCCTTAGGAATAGGGCAGTTAGCAAAAACTTTAGCTGTTGCGAACAAGTTTTTCAAAGAATATTCTCTGATAACACCTGATTGTTGCAACAAAGCGTTTGCAGCTTTATCAGCACCTGCCAATGAACCTGTGTGAGAAGATGCAGCGCTTGCACCTGCTGCTGAACGACCTGCCTTAAGAGCAAGGATAGGTTTTTTCTTAGAAATTCTTGAAGCAAGTTTTCTGAAGTTTGCAGGGTTTTGGATTGATTCCATATAAAGAAGAATTTGTTCTACGTCTTCTTCATTTTCCCAGTATTCAAGAGCTGTTTCAGCATTAACATCAGCTTGGTTACCAATAGAAATGAATTGTGCAAAACCTAAGTTAAGGTCTTTAAGGATATTCAAAATACCGCCGCCTAATGCAC
>CAKVMU010000259.1 GCA_934773085.1 uncultured Candidatus Melainabacteria bacterium | reverse complement strand
GTATTGCTTGCACTATTGCAAAAAAAACAAATGCAACAGTCTTGGGAGTTGACATATCTTCCGATGCATTAAGAATCGCTCTGGACAATGTGACAAAGCTTGGAATAAACAATCGGGCAGTTTTCAGAAAGTCTGATTTATTTGATAAAGTCAGAGCGGAAGAAAAATTCGATTTGATTATTTCAAACCCACCATACATACCTTTAGGTACAGAATTATCTCCGGAAGTTCAACATGAGCCGTCCTTAGCACTTTTTGCGGAAGAAAACGGAATATGTATTTACAGAAAAATCATAGAACAAGCTCCGAAATTCCTCAATAAAAAAGGCTATATAATGTTTGAAATCGGAATCGGCGAGGCTGAATCAATCGTAAAACTATTAACTAAGGATTTTACAAGTATTAGTGTAAAAAAAGATTTGGCTGGAATAGACAGAGTCGTCATCGCACAACTAAAAAATTAACGGGGTAGCAGCGGGTTGCAGCGAATATATCTAAAGAATTTTCCGTTCCTACTTGCAAATTTCTTTAAATTCTATTAAGATATATGTATAACTATTAAGAAATAAAAAGTTTTGTAAAATATAAGATATTTAATACAAGTTAAAAGGTGGTAGCATGGCGGAAAATGAAGAATTACAAGATCTTAACGAAGAGGATACACGTCAAAAGATATTGGTAGCTGATGATGAAGCTAGTATCAGACGAATTTTGGAAACTCGTCTTAAGATGGTTGGTTATGACGTAGTTGTAGCTGAGGATGGAGAAGAAGCTGTTGAAGTATTCAACAAAACGAATCCTGATTTGGTAGTATTGGACGTTATGATGCCAAAAATGGACGGTTATGGTGTAACAAGAGAAATCAGACGTACTTCAGATGTTCCTATTATCATATTAACAGCGCTAGGAGATGTTTCAGAAAGAATTACAGGCTTGGAACTTGGTGCTGACGATTATGTAATCAAGCCTTTCAGTCCAAAAGAATTGGAAGCTCGTGTTAAAGCTGTTTTAAGAAGAACTATAAACAAAGATGTTGTAATTCCGGCTTCTTCTGGCGCAGGCGCTCCTGCAGCTGGAGGCAAAGGTTCTAAAAACGTTATTACAACAGGTTGCATTAAGATTGATACAGCAAGAAGACAAGTTTACAGAAAGAACGAAAGAATCAGACTTACTGGCATGGAATTCAGTCTCTTAGAACTTCTTGTAAACAATTCCGGTCAAGCTTATTCAAGAAATGAGATATTACAACATGTATGGTCTTATCCGGCAGATCACAGAATTGATACACGTGTAGTAGACGTACACATTTCAAGACTTCGTTCTAAGTTGGAAGCAGACCCAACAAACCCTGAATTGATTCTTACCGCTCGTGGTATTGGATATATGTTCCAAAGAATTAACTAAGGATTTTATAGATTTTCAAGTGGCGCAACTCAGAATGAGTTGCGCCACTTGCTTTATAATCTTGATTTGATATACTAGGATTTGTCGAGAACATGGCGGATATCGTCAAGCGGTTAAGACCTCGGATTGTGGTTCCGATATGCGTGGGTTCGAATCCCACTATCCGCCCCATAAAAAAGACTTTGGTTTTTACCGAAGTCTTTTTTATTTGATAGTAGGGATGAGAACCCTAAAATGCGCAAGCATTTTTGGGTTCGAGCAACCTGTGAGCAGAGTGCGGAGGCCTTTTGCAAAATGATTGAAAATCATAGTAGCAAAAGACATAAACACGTTTAATGCGAACAGGTCAAGACAATCTCCGCCCCATAAAAAGACTTCGGGTTTTATCAAAGTCTTTTGATATGGCATATTTCTAGCTTTTTGTTGCATATATCGACATTCATTTTAATAACTTAAGTAATCAGCCCCTCTCCATCTGC
>CAKVMU010000258.1 GCA_934773085.1 uncultured Candidatus Melainabacteria bacterium | reverse complement strand
ATTTCTGTATAAATATCACGTTCAATGATTGCACCACCTGGAATACGTCCGGAAGTTGTAATTGCTGTTCTTGCAGAAGAACCACCAGCAATTTTATTAATACCACCAACTGACAACGGACCTTGAGCCACTGCAACAGCTTCACCGTTTGGTGCTTTAAGGATTGTTTGAACAAGAACACCACCCTCTAAGCTCTTTGCATCGGCAATCGCAGAAACTGTTACATCAATTTTATCTCCGTTTTTAGAAAACGGAGGAACAGTAGCTGTTACAATAACAGCAGCAGATGCACCTTTTTGGATGTAGTTTTCTTGCTCAATTACGGTTCCCAAATTTCTCAAAAGCATTTTGTTCGTAATCTGAGTTGAACGTGAGTTGTCACCTGTTCCCGGAAGACCAACTACAACACCATATCCTACAAGCTGGTTCTCTCTGACTCCTTTAATATGGGTTAAATCCATAATTCTAACCTTTGCATCAATAGCTGATACCGGCAACAAGCCTGTGAACATAGTCAATATTAATACTAAAGAAAAAATTCTTTTAATCATATACTCACCAATACCCTATTCTCGCCTATAACTTTTCCGTTATAAACCCTTTTAAAATTCTTGTTTTCGACGTTTATATAATCCCCGTACATTCCATCTGCCATCGCAGTTCCGTCAATTGTAATCATTACGGCACCATTTGACACGAAGAATATACGAACTGCGCCATTTCTTTCTACATCCGGACGCATTTTTACGAATCTTTTATCAATAACCTCTCCCTTTTGGAAAGCCTTTTTTGCAGACATTTCTTTGTTTAGCATTCTTTCAGAAAGGACATAATCCATTCTTTGAGAAACATCAATTTTCTTAACAACTGTAGTTTCGTTATTTATTGATTGTTCACGATTTATGAAATCCGCAGCCACAAGCACTTCTTTATAAACACTTGTTTGAGCCGGAAGATTAAGGGTTTTTACAAAAGCGTTGTTCACATAAACATCCACTCTTTTGATATCTCTCGGAACAATTTTATCTCCGCCTTGAACAATCTTGTAAGTAATTTTTCCGTCAGGGAGAGTCAACTGCGCAAAAGGTGTTGCGGTAATTTTCACTTCCACATCTGCATCAGTCATTTTTTTGTAATTAGCGGTAAGTTGGTTTGCAATTTGAGATTTAACGGCAGCAGAAGTGACGGTTTGAGCGTTTGCACCCATTGCCGTCATCATGATTATTAAAGCTGTCATTACAATTTTTTTCATACACTTACCAAATATTATTTAGACTCTACAAACTAAGCCATGTTGTTAGTTAGCTGCAAAATATTGCTTGAAGAGTTAATCAGTTTTGAATTTGATTCAAACGCACGTTCCGCTTTAATCAAACCAACGAGTTCATCAACAATTTGAACGTTAGAACCTTCTAACATACATTGTTGAATCAAACCCAAACCATTCTGCCCCGGAGTATCCTGAACAGGGTTACCGGAAGCTTGAGTTTCTTTGTAAAGGTTATGACCGATAGAAAGAAGACCTGAAGGGTTCTGGAATTTAACCAACTGCAATGAACCTACGATTGATTGTTGTGTTTGCCCTGGCAACGTTACAGAAATATTACCGTCTTGAGTAATTGTAATTTCTGTAGCATCACGAGGAATTGAGACGGACGGTTGAATCAAAAGACCATCATTTGTACATAATTGACCTAGAGAGTCAACCTGCAAACAGCCATCACGTGTGTAAGCCAATGAACCGTCTTCTTTCATAACCTGTAAGAAACCTTCCCCTTCGATTTCAATATCAAGTTGACGACCTGTAGAAATCGCAACACCTTGAGTGAAAACACGTGTTGTAGCAGCAGTCTTAACACCAAGCCCGATTTCAATACCGACCGGCTGGT
>CAKVMU010000257.1 GCA_934773085.1 uncultured Candidatus Melainabacteria bacterium | reverse complement strand
ATGCAAGCGTTTGGCTTAACGTTCGATATTATAATAATAATTATTATAATACTTGCGGCTCTGCTTGTGGCGCTGGCAAGGCTGGCGGTTATGGTTATCATAGAGCGAGCGCCGCGCTTGAATCCGCGTTTTCTCGTGCTGGTATGCGCTTTGAAGATGGATGTGCTTGCATGGGTGAAAGCATGATGCGCGATTGTTTGCTTGCGGCGGGTGAATATCTGAAGCCCGCGAACGCGAAAATTTATCTTGTTGAGTGCTACGGTTAAGAGGTGGTACGATGACAAGAAAAACGAAAACCATGTTGAATGAATTTTTGCTTGAGGAATACAAGAGGGAAAATAAAATTCCCTCTTCCCTCAAGCTAGGGACGTTTGGTTTTTGGGTGGCGCAAGGGTATAGACCTCGCAAGGGTGAGCCGTCAAGATATAATTGTAAACTATGGACGCGCAACGGTTTAGTAAATTGCTGGTTGTGGTCTGAAAATCAGGTGGACAAAATGAAAATGGAGGACTAAAAACATGAATGAATATAAAATTACAATTTGTGATTTTGCAAAGAGAAAAGTAATATCTACTCGTTATTGTATTGGACTTGCGCGCGCAAGACAAATTGTGGAACAAATAGGAGTTAAAATTCATTGGTGCGGTAATGCTAAAATGTTCACGGGCATAAATGAAAAATACGATGTTTTTGTAGAGAAGGTGTAAAATCATGACTGTTATTTTTCGTGACGCGCTCGGAATTGTTCAACTTGAAGGTGTAAAGCATTTTCAAGTTTTGGACGATACCACTTATTTTGATTTTTTCGATGGTGCAGAGACAACAGAAGAAAATATTAAAATTATTGAAGTTTTGGCTTGACAAGCTAAAAGAGATATGATATATTAGTATTGTCGAAAGGCAATAACGGTTTTGAAGGAGATTTTTAATTATGTATTACAATATTGAAGATATTATGAAGGAAATGAACAAAAGAATTGCGGAAGCTGGCGCATTTCTTGAAGCATGGAAAAACGTGAAGTTTTTAACGAAAAAGGATGGCACACCATTTAAGAATATGAGTAAAAATTTTGAAGGCGCAAAATATATTCCTATTTCTTATGCAATGCAAGCGGACGAAAACGAACTCAAAATTTATGCTTATATTCGGGAAGCTGGATATATTAGCGATACTATTTCCTGTTACGAAATTGTAAAGTATATGAATAACAGTGATAAACCGACACACAAACCAGAAAATCTTGCACCAAAAATTCCAATGCTGAATCAGATTTATATTTACGATATGGAAGATATCAAAGAAGCGATTGCAAACCGTATTGAATATCTGGCAAACCGTCTTGAAGATTTGAAAAAGCAGAAAGAAAACGCTGTTATGGCGTTTGAAAACTACAAAAAAGCTATTGTAGAAGCGAAAAAGAATCTTGCAAAAGATAGCTTAAAGAACGAAAACAACGACTTGTATTATTTAGTGTTAAATACTACTTTTTAACGCTTAAAAAGGTTCTCGCGGATTTATCCTTGAAAAGTCCGCATCCATCCCCACAAGGGAATAATTTTGAAATGGAGTGTTGAAAAATGTTGTTTGATGTTTGTTTTGGAACAAAGGAAAATAAAAACAACGGTTCGGAAGAATGCCGCGGAATGTATGACGCAGAAAAAGAAATCACTGTAAATTATCCCCATTTTCCAACGTTTGAAGAATTGGAAAACGACTTGAAAGAAGTAATTGAATTATATAAATGCAATGGCGTTTATGGTATCACAGAACATAACAGATAAGGAGCACTGAAAAATGAAAAAGATGAGTGCTGAAAAGGTTCTTGAATATTATATCAAGTTGGCGAAGAAGGAGACAAAGGTTAGAAAAGTATATATTCAGCGCAAAGACGCCACTATTTATTTTTCTAACGGA
>CAKVMU010000256.1 GCA_934773085.1 uncultured Candidatus Melainabacteria bacterium | reverse complement strand
AAGCTGTACCGTCCATATTCAAAGTTGCACCCAACGGAATTACAAAACTTGTAACTTTGTGAGAGATTCCTCGTTTTTCACAACAAGCGATTGTTAGTGGTAATGTTGCGGAAGAGCTTGCTGTACCGAATGCAACCATCATCGCCTCTGCTATTGTTGCATATAACATCAAGACAGGAACCTTAGAAAATATTTTTAGGAACAGTGGATATACAACAAATAGCTGTATTGCGAAACCAAGAGCCAAAACACCTAAATATTTTGAAATACTCATAAAGATTTCAACACCAAATGCTGAAACAGCAACAGCTGTTAATGCAAATACACCTGGTGCTGCAAAACACATAATCCAATCAGTAATCTTCATTGTCGCAGCGAAAACTGATTCAAAGAAACCAACGAACGGTCTGTTGATTTCACCAACTTTTGCCAATGCAACTGCAAAAATCACTGCAAATACAAGAATTGGAACCATGTCACCGGCTGCAATTGATTCAAGTGGGTTTTTCGGTATAAAGCCAAGAATAATATTTAATAAATTACCTTTTTGAGCCTCAATTGTTGCAGCAACCTGAGCCTGAATACCGTTCGCTACATCAGAAGTTATATAACCAGCAGCTCCAAGCCCCGGTTTTAACAGTAACGCTAATGAACTACCGACTGTAACAGCAACAAGAGTAATAATTGCATAGTAAAAAATCATTTTTGTACCAAGTTTACCGATTTGTTTACTATCACTAACACTTGTTATACCTATTACAATTGCTGATATTACCAATGGAATAACTACCATTTGAATAAGTCTTATAAAAACTTGACCGATGAAAGTAAATGCAGTCATTACAACAGGGTTAGGGTCTTTGTGCAACCAGATTCCGGCAAATACACCAAGTACCAAACCTGCAAAGATATGCCAATTTCTCTTCAATCCTAAGCCAAGAGCAATCAATACCTGCATATATAATTTCATCTTAAAACCTCTCAAAATATACTAATAACTAGATAATTGTACTATTTTTCGGTTAAAAAAACAAGAGGTTTACAGATGGAATAGTTTATACTTTGCATTCCTCTCTTATCAATACTCCTAAAAATTACACACAAGGTGAATATATTTTTTATCAAATTATTATAAATTATTGCATGCAGAGGATTTTAGCATGATAAAAATTTTAACAACTATCGCACTTCTTTTATGTGTAAGTCCGGCTTTTGCCTATATTAGCAACAACAACTACACTCCGTATTTCAACAGAAACCCGAATTTTGGAGCTAGCACCTACAGTTCTTACTCTCAACCCACAAACAGCAACAACTACGAGCGAAACAGATATTATAAAAACGGGATATCAAGACCAAGCAGAAGACACTGCCACAACTGTGACCACAATCTAAATTCATATATTCCGAACGACAACCTTAGTGCCCTTGAAAAATATGCTCTAAGAAGAAATTTCTCAAGAGAAAACGAATTGGCACGACTTGAACGATTAGAAAACTTAGCCTTTGGGGCTACTCAAAACGGTGACATAAATTCCAGATACAGAAATGTTGAAAATGCAATCCTCTCCAGACCACAAAACAACGGATATCGTCGCAGCTTTTGGGGAAATGTTGCAGACTATTTTTCCGGACAAATGACTGGTTACACACCGGCTTTATCAAATTTTGATATGGATACAAATTCATTTCCATATACACAAGGCTATGGCAACTCTTCCGCTCAACAGTTTTCCAACGGAATATTCGGTGGCGGATGGGGAATTCAAAACCAAAACTATGGGAATGGAAGCCGTGTTAGAATTCTCGACTAATAACTTATTTAGCGAAAATCTCATCAAAAATTCTTAGGATTTTGCTTCTCCGGATGGGCAGAATTTGAAAGTATTATCTCGTAATACTCGTTTTTATCAATATTCACCCC
>CAKVMU010000255.1 GCA_934773085.1 uncultured Candidatus Melainabacteria bacterium | reverse complement strand
CCGGAACCGGAAACTCCTGTGAATACAACAAGTTGGTTTTTCGGAATCTCTAAAGATACATTTTTGAGGTTATGTTCCCTCGCTCCCTTTATAATAATGTTCTCGCTCATACCAAGATTATAGCATTAACATTTTTGCATTGACCACATGGTCTATATAAAAAATAAAATTTCAACCCTTTGATTGATGTCTGAGTGTGTAATCCAATATATAGTGTTAGAGTAGACTTAGTGGGGGTAAAATATACTCCGACTTGTAGGTGGAACCACAAGATAGATTATAGGGTTAAGGAACCCGTCAGACTCGGTAGGTAAAAACAAGGAGAGCGGAAGGTGCAGCTTTCGAGCTTAGACATTACATTACAGCGTATTAATATGATTGAAAATCAATTTCAATCACTAATGACCTATGCTCAAAAGCCGGATGAAGATTTCCAAAAAATCCTTGATTCATCTATCGAGAACAAAAAGAATCCGAATTCAACTTCACGCACTGAAATTAACGATTTGATTGCAAAATATGCAGATAAAAACGGTCTTGATGAAAACTTTGTAAAAGCTGTTATTAACCAAGAATCAGGTTTTAATCCAAATGCAACTTCAAAATGCGGTGCAATGGGACTAATGCAATTAATGCCGTCTACAGCGCAAGGCTTGGGAGTTACAAACGCATATGATGCAGAACAAAATATTGAAGGCGGAACTAAATATCTTAAAGGTTTGTTAGATAGATTCGGAAATGACAAATCATTGGCTCTTGCTGCATACAACGCAGGTCCGAATGCAGTTAAAAAGTACGGAGGAATTCCTCCTTATGCCGAAACTCAAAACTATGTAAAGAGTGTTTTGAGCAAGTATGACAGATTAGGAGGAGGTAAATAATGATTGTAAGAGGTCTTGAATCAGCCGCAAAAGGTATGCTTGCCTTGATGGATATGAATGACAATACTGCTAATAACCTCTCAAATGTTAATACTGTAGGTTATAAAAGAGGCGCACTCAGATTTAAAGATGTTATGCAATCTGCTGTATATTCTCAGGAAGGTTCAATCTTGAGAAACGATACGAGCAGATATTTAGGTGATTTGAGTATGGGTTCTCAGTCATTGCAATATGTTCACGATTTTTCTCAAGGCGCTTTGCAGAAAACAGGAAACAAATATGACGTGGCAATTGAAGGTGACGGTTTCTTTAAAATTCAGGATGTAAACGGAAATGTTTCATATACCAGAAATGGTTCTTTTGTTGTAGACAGTCAAGATTATTTGGTTACAAACCAAGGTGAATACGTGCTTGATGTTAACAACCGCAGAATAAGAATGATTCCGGAAGATTTCGACCCAGAACTTTTCCGTGACAGAATGGAAATTGTTATCGGAGAAAGCGGTAATATTGAAATCAACTCTTATAACCAAAAAGTTCCGCTTCAAACAATCGGTATTTTTGATTTTTCAGATAAAGAAGATTTATTTGAAGTGGGTGATACAAAATTTGTTCCGAGAGATATTGCAAATAATCCGGAACTCAGAGCTGAAAAATTTAGTGTTCAACAGGGAATGCTAGAACTTTCAAACTCAAATGTAATTCGAGAAATGATTAATACAATTAACACTTCTCGAAATTACGAATCTCTGACAAAAATTGTCAGCACAAATAACGAACTTCTTCAAACCGCTGTTTCTGTAGGCAGATTAAGAAGTTAACGGTGAGTGAGTAAACCGAAAATTACTACGCAAAATTAATAAAAAAGTAAAAAGGGCTACCAGACCCAAAAAGAGGAAGAGGATAAAATGTTAAGAGCATTAACAACAGCCGCAACAGGCATGATAGCACAGCAGAACTATCTTGATGTTATCGCAAACAACGTAGCTAACGTTAACACTACAGCGTTCAAAAAATCCAGAATTGAGTTTCAAGACTTGTTATCACAAGCAACAAGAACTCCGGGTGCATTGATGAACCAAGGTACTTATC
>CAKVMU010000254.1 GCA_934773085.1 uncultured Candidatus Melainabacteria bacterium | reverse complement strand
GGCTTATACCCCCAAGAATGAGTCATTATTCCATCTACAGTCTCTTTGCAAAGATTCATGTTTTCAAGAACCTCTACAACTCTCACACTTTGCAAATTATGATAAAAACCGTTTGGTAATAATTCATTGAGGGTTGCCTCTCCGCAATGACCGAATGCGGTATGACCTAAATCATGCCCCAAAGAAATTGCCTCTACCAAATCTTCATTGAGTTTTAAAGCTCTTGCAATAGTTCTTGCAATTTGAGAAACTTCCAATGTGTGAGTCAATCTGGTTCTAAAATGGTCATTATATGGAGACAAAAACACTTGGGTTTTGTGTTTTAGTCTTCTGAATGACTTTGAATGCAAGATTTTATCTCTGTCACGCTGAAACTCTGTTCTTATCGGATATTCTTCAATTCGTGGGAATTTGCGTCCTTTGGATTCTTTGCATTTTGTTGCATAAGGAGACAACAACTCAAATTCCCTTTGTTCTAAGTTTTCCTTTATTGTTTTTAAATCGATACTCATAGCAGCAATATTATACAAGAAAGTATTCATTACGTAAACAAGTCTATACAAGGTTAGAACCATATGTTATAATTAATATATATCAGACGATGAATTAAGAGGTGTTTATTATATGAGAAAACAAGGATTTACTTTGGCAGAGTTAATTATTACTCTGGGTATAATTGGTGTTGCGGCAGCTTTAATCGCTCCTGCTTTGGGAAATTTAATGCCGGATAAGAATAAATTGACAGTACTTAATACAGCCAAAACAATCAATGAAGTTACAGAAAAATTGCTTGATAACAGCCATATATATTATAAAACCGGAACCTGCATAGGATTGGGCTGTCAAGGTGCTCCATTGGATGAAGATTACGCCAGTTACAGCGGTAAGAGTAAATTTGCAAACCTTTTAGTTGCAAGCCTCAATGCAGACGGAGATGTTACCAGATCAGACAGCAGCATATCATTTAGAGCTGCTGACGGCGCATTTTGGACTGTTGAACCTACTGATGTCGGCGGTGCAACAATTGTTATTGACGTTGATGGGGCAAAAGGTAAAAACTGTCTATATAACAGCGAATCTTGCAAAAAACCTGACCAATTCAAATTCGTTGTTGATCAATTTGGCGGAACTCATGCCGGCGATGCCCTAACAATGGCTTACACACAAAATCCGACAAATACAAAAGACAAAAAGAAAGATTTAGAAGCTGCCGCAAAACTTGATGTTCCTGATTGGTCAAATGCAAAACTTGCAGAAGGCAACGACAGATATGCCGGGGTTACAATG
Organism: uncultured Candidatus Melainabacteria bacterium; assembly: GCA_934773085.1. Taxonomy (GTDB): domain Bacteria; phylum Cyanobacteriota; class Vampirovibrionia; order Gastranaerophilales; family Gastranaerophilaceae; genus CAG-196. The sequence continues at coordinate 687 of CAKVMU010000254.1, read as the reverse complement.
CCGAAGACAGGCGACAATGCCGATGTTACAAAGCCGGATACAGGCGACAATTCTAAACCACATATCATCGACCCAATTATTGTGAGACGACCAATCATTCCTGAGCAGCCAATAACTCCTGAGGAACCAACCAATCCTGTAAATCCTTGCGTTGACCAACCAGATAAGGGATTCTATTGCAAAAAAGATGATTTAAAACTCAAAGAATGGAAGGAGCCATCAAGTAATTGCACAAATACCGGCACTGGTCTGGATAGAATAAATAAATATCAAGATACTGCATGTTTTAAACCAAACCTATAAAAGACTATGAACGAAAAAGAAAAAATGATTGCAGGACTTGCTCATTTACCAATGGCTGATAAAGAGCTCATTGAGGGGCGAAAAAGATGTAAGAACCTGTGTTATGAATACAATCAGATAAAACCTGAAAATACAAAAAAACGTGAAAAAATCATAAGAAAGCTGCTTGGTAAAACCGGAAAAAGCTTTCTCATTGAACAACCATTCCATTGCGATTATGGGTGCAATATTGAAATTGGAGAGAATTTCTACTCAAACCATAACTTAGTGATTCTAGATCCGGCTAAAGTTACAATTGGGGACAATGTGTTCATCGGTCCAAATTGCGGATTCTTTACTCCAGAGCACCCACTTGATACTGAAAACAGAATCAAAGGTATCGAG
>CAKVMU010000253.1 GCA_934773085.1 uncultured Candidatus Melainabacteria bacterium | reverse complement strand
CCAATATGAATATCAGAAAAGCCTGCAATACCGACAATATCACCTGCTTCTGCAGAATCAATTTCCACTCTGCCAAGGTCTTTGAATCCAAATAATTTTGTAATTTTACCCTTTTCAACAGAGCCGTCAGCACGAACCCAAGCGACTTGTTCTTGAGATGAAACCTTACCGTTCGCAATACGTCCAACAACAATTCTGCCTACGTATTCATTGTAATCCAGTGTTGTAGCTCTGAATTGGAAAGGTTTTGTTGCATCACCTGCCGGTTCGGAAATGTTTTCTAAAATACAATCCAAAAGCGGAATCATATCTTTCTTTTCGTCTTCCAAATGTTTGATTGCAAAGCCGTTCAAGCTACTTGCATATATATAAGGAAAATCGATTAAATCTTCTCTGTCCGTTAGTTCTGTGAACAAATCAAAAACTTTATCAAGCGTACCGTCCGGATTAGCCGCCGGTTTATCAATTTTGTTGATTACAACAATAATCTTAATGCCCAATTCCAAAGCTTTTGAAAGTACGAATCTTGTTTGAGGCATAGGACCTTCTGCAGCATCTACAATAAGAAGCGCACCGTCAACCATACCTAAAACACGTTCAACTTCACCGCCGAAATCTGCGTGCCCAGGGGTGTCCACAATATTAATTTTAACCCCTTTATAGTTAATTGAAATATTTTTGGAAAGGATTGTAATCCCTCTTTCACGTTCCAAATCGTTACTGTCAAGAACACGTTCTTGCATTTGTTGGTTTTCTCTGAAAACACCGCTTTGCTTCAACATACAGTCAACCATCGTTGTTTTACCATGGTCAACGTGAGCAATAATAGCGATATTTCTAATATTCTTTTTGTCCATACTTTTATCCCGTTTTTTTAGTTTCTCTAGTGTAATCTTTACACTTTTATTGTAAAGGCTAAAGCATGAATTGCAAGGGGTTATAATAGTTTTTTATTCAGTAAACAAGCAGAAAAGTGTGACGGAAATATTTCCTCCAAGGTTGGATTTTGGACATCACAAAGTCCTGGCTTACAAAAATCACAGCGTGGATGGAATTTACAACCGGATATGTTTTCCTGAATACTTGGCGGAGTGCCGACAATCGTTTTTAATTTTAATGCCGGATTAGTCGTCGGAAGCGAATTTAAAAGTGCTTTTGAATACGGATGAGTCGGATGTTTAAAGAATTCGCCTGCTGCAGCCTGTTCAACCACGTGTCCGGAATACATAACCGTTACCGTATCCGCATAATTACTTACCAATGCCAAGTCGTGAGAGATAAGTAGCACCGTCGTTTTAAACTCGTTTTTTATATCCAGAATCAAATCCATAATTTGTTTTTGAATCGTAACATCCAATGCCGTTGTCGGCTCGTCCGCAATAATGAGTTCTGCATTACAAGCTAACGCCATCGCAATAATAACACGCTGCTTCATCCCTCCGGAAAATTCATGAGGATAGTAATCCAACTTTTTATCTACATCCGGAATTTTTACCATATCCAAAACTTCACGAGCTTTTCTGAGAGCCTGCCTTTTCGTCACTTTTGAATGTGCTTGAATTGATTCTACAATCTGATTCCCAATCGTATAAAGCGGGTCTAAAGATGTCATCGGGTCTTGGGGAATCAGTGCAATTTTGTTTCCACGCAAATTTCGCATTTGCGATTCTTTGTATTTCAGCAAATCTTCATCGTTAAAAATCACTTCTCCGCTCGTAATCACAGCGTTTTTAGGCAAAAGTCGCATAACTGACATTGCGGTCATTGTCTTACCACAGCCGGATTCTCCAACAAGTGAGTGAATCATACCTTTTTCAAAACTCAAATTCACATCCCAAAGAGCTTGATACATCTGCTCTTCACCTTGGAAACAAAGATTAAGATTTTTTATCTCTAAAAGTTTTGACATAAAAGTATTTTAGTTGATTTTCTAAAAAAAGTGAATAAGCTTCCTGATTTAATTTAAACTGTCAATTGCTCGTTGATAATCTTCACT
>CAKVMU010000252.1 GCA_934773085.1 uncultured Candidatus Melainabacteria bacterium | reverse complement strand
TCACATCTCTGCCCATCCATGCCACTACATTTGAAGGCGGAGTAAGCGCACAAGGAGCAGGAAACTCGAGTCGTGTAGTCGATAAAAGTACCGGAGCCGGTGTTGGCGGTGCAAAAATCACTTTGCCAAAAGAACGTTATTCAACAAAAACGGACTCAGACGGCTATTTTGAACTGGATACACAAATCGATGGCACAAGTATTATGTCCGTCCAAAAGGAGAACTACAAACCGTTTTCGGTCACAGTGAACAGCCAATCACTCTCAGCACCGTTGATTGTAGGGATTGAAAAATCCAATGCAAACGAAATGGTCGTGGATTCAAACATGTATCACCTTGGTGATAACAACTATTCCGACCTATCAGCAAATGCAGGAGAATTCCGAATGGAAAGTATCGGACCGTTTTATTCAAAAAGATTCATTCTAAAAAATATAAAACTCACCAAACCAGTGTTTCTTGTAATCGGCTCAATTATTGGTATTGACACTCAAATGGCACGCTCAATGGGTCAAAACAGGATAACAAACGCATTTGCATCTCCTCCGGAAGTATTTTTTAACGGGAACAAGATTTCAGAAATCCAGATTAATGGAGACGGTCAGCGAATAAAAATTCCGCCAAACCTTATCAAAAAAGGTCAAGTCAACGAAGTTACAATAAAAACAGGCAGAAACCTTATGCAAACGGCATACATAGACTATGACGACATAGAGTTTATGAATCTGTTTTTTGAGAACTAAGCACCTTTTCTATACCGGACTTAATATCTTCAAACACACCGCTCCAATCACCCTGTTCCTTTTGTCGGAAGAGTTTGAGGCTATCATACCAATCACATTTGTCCAAATTGTCATGCCATCTCCAGTTTACTTCCCAAGGAAGAAGCACAAAACAAGGTTTGCCCATTGCACCGGCAAGATGCGCAAGCGAAGTGTCGTTGCAAATAACTAAATCCAAGTTTTCAAGAGCAGCAGCAGTCTGACCAAAATCTATCAAATCTTTACCAATATCAATAACGTCATATTTGTCGGTGAGCTTTTTCAAATCTTCTGAACCTTCAAAAGTTTGGAATGAATAAAACTGAGTACCCTCAAGCTCAATAAGCGGAGAGAAGGCTTCTGCCGGAATTACTCTGTCTTGGTCATAATAAGTATTTCCTTGCCATTTTATACCGATTTTCAATTTATCATTATTAAAATATTTTTCTTTATATTCTTTCGCAAGGGTTTCGTTTGCACCAAGATATCCTTCAGAATATGCAAAAACCTTGTTCCCTTTCAAACCCAATAAATACGGCAAACTCAGCAAAGGCGTATGGACATCAAAGTCCATTGATTGCTCAGGAATAAAGCCTTCAATAATCTCGTCAATTCCCAAACCGCTCTCGGCAAAAAGCGGAACGAGCTGCTGCTGCGGATAAAAGACAAGCTTTTTACATTTTTGTTTCAGCAAAGGCAAATATCTAGAAAACATGATTGTATCGCCAAACCCAGCTTCGTAATAAACGAAAATAGTTTTGTTTTTGATATTTTCTCCATGCCACAATCTTTCTTGGGAGGCAAGATTCGGATAAGTCTTGTTTTGAATTGCAATCGCAGTTTCACGACAAAGCCTATTTTCAAAAAGTTTGAGCCCCTTGCCATAATCTTTTACACGCATAAGCGCAAGCGAAAGAAAGTAATCTGTGTCATTATCTTTTGGCTTCAGTTTTTTACAAATTTTCAATGCAGAAACCGCATTTTTGCACTGAGCTTCAACACTGTATAAATGGGCAAGGTTGAACCAAGCTTGATAAGATGACGGGTCAATTTTTAGAGCTTTATCGTAAAAATGTATCGCCTTGTGGTTTTCCTTAAGATTTTTGTATGCCAACGCAATATTAAACATAAGTGAAAAGTTTTTCGGATAATCTTTTGAAATCTTATCTGAAAGTTGAACTAACTTTTCATACTGACCGCCTCTTATATAAGCTTGAAAAAGAGTCTCGTAATAATATTCACACGGCTTGATTG
>CAKVMU010000251.1 GCA_934773085.1 uncultured Candidatus Melainabacteria bacterium | reverse complement strand
ATCGTATATGGATTGAACTTGAAAATGGCAAACAATATAGCCAGCCGCTTGAAGCGTTTCCTGCGTTGTTTCTTGCAACACCGGAAGAACGTGATGATTTTTACATTTGGGCGGACGACACGAGTATTCGCTGGGAAAAATTAGATGAAGATATTCACGTTACTAATTTTTTTGAGAACGAAACTGTCAATTATGACAATGATGTGAACAAATTATTCACTCGCTTCCCTTGGCTTGACCTAAAAGGGGTTGCTGAATACCTTGGAATGCATTGGACTAAACTTGCACGTTTTCGTTATGGTGTTTGGACGCCCAGTCCCACTGTACTTGCGTCCATAAAAGAGGGCATCAAATCAATGGCAAAAGAAATGAGTGTTGCGGTACTATGAATGAGCAAGAATCAAATCAGACCCCTATGCAACATTTCTTTGCGACCCATAAGGAAATAAAAATTTCAGAGTTTGCGAAGATGATAGGCATAGATGCGACACTACTCCGCAACTACATCAATGGTTATAAGAAACCGTCACGAGAAAGAGAAAAAGAAATACTTTCCGGTATCCACAATCTTGCTGCTCAATATGCGGCAGAAACATTTTAATGGATAGATTCTGTGTAGGTAAAGCCATAAGAAGTTGTTCATCTACTCTCCTGATATAAGGTAGCCATTTGTTTCTATGGTTACCTTTTTTGTCTGATTTTATATGGTTTTGAAAGAAAATATTGCATAACTATCTGAAAATTAATTGATTAAAATTTTGCCAACTCATTTATTATTGTTAACTTTGAATATCCAAAACAACAAACTAATAAAACGAAAAAGATGAAAAAAGAATTTGAAATATCAGTATCACTCGTTAGAAAAGTCCAAGATTCAATGGAAGACATTATCCGCCTATTCGGTTATCAAGATGTTGAAATTGAACAAACATCTTCCAACACATTTGAGTTTGAAGATGACGAAGATGAAGTTGAAGATGCCATAGTTGAACTGATGGAAACCTTGAACATATCCTCTGACGAATACTCCTTCAATGAAATCTAAAAACAAAGAAAGTCTGTTTATATGCAAATAAGAAAGTTCACACTAAACTACAAAAAGATATGAGTATTAAACTATCGGCTTCAAAGGATAAAGCCAAAACGCCAACTCCGGCACAAAACTACGCTTCTCGATGCATCGATGCACTTGGCGAATTAATCAACAATCCGCAAAGCCACGATTGGCAAGACGAAGTTTATATGTTGATAATGGAAAGACCGAAGACACTGAAATGTGCATTGTCGGCTTACCTGTATAAATCACAGATGGCAAGATTGCAAAGACGGTATTAGTTATGAAAGTGCATCTGTTGTATTCCGGTGACACGTGGTTAAGCAAATCCAGCCTTGTATTACTTGCAGTATGCTCTACCAAGTCTGTTGCAATATCACTCGCTACAGAACACGCAAAAGACGTTGAAGAACCTCTGACCGATTACGATTTGAGTATGCTGGAAAGATACGGTCAGACTTACGATAAAGACAGTAACTATCTCGTATGTGAAACTGATATGGATACACTGGATTAAATTCCAAAATTGCTCAAATGATAACGAATAAAAAAAATAGCGTATAGCGTTGAAAATAAAATGATTACCGTTTTGTAAATTCAATCATTCTGAGTAACTTAGAACTATCAAAATAATCATATAGCAAATAAGATTTAACAACTAAAACTGAAAGAGAATGGATAAGACCATTGTAAAAGCGCTATTCAAGGAAATAGCATGCAAGGATCCTGTTAGACCAAGTTTGATGGGCGTCCACTTTGAAGAAAACCGTTGTTACGCAACAGACACCCACATCTTGGTTGTGTATAACGAATCTGACCAACGTTTCGCTGGCAAAACACTCTCAATCGATGGAAAAGAGATTGAAGGAAGATACCCGAACATCGATGGGGTTATACCCAAAGACTTGTCAAACTTGTTTAGAGGAGACCTCGGACAACTATACCGTGCTTGTTGTTGGTGGTGTAAGC
>CAKVMU010000250.1 GCA_934773085.1 uncultured Candidatus Melainabacteria bacterium | reverse complement strand
CTATATTTTGAATTTCCTATCTTTCCTTTTTACTTACATTTATATAAAGTTTTTCTTGTTTGAAGAATTGCCTTTTTTGAACTAAATCGTTACACTCCTTAAAACTGTATGCATTGAGGATTTATACTGTATATACTAAATAAATACATATCCGCTATTTTTCTTTACACACAGTATTTTTGTGCTACCATGATAGTGTAGAGGGATGGAGGAGAAAGATTTTGGCTCAACAAAATATGTTTTCAGATGGTAAAATTGTACCGGTTAATATAAGAGAAGAAATGAAACGTTCTTACATTGATTATGCAATGAGCGTTATTGTAGGACGTGCACTTCCGGATGTAAGAGATGGTTTAAAACCGGTACACAGAAGAATTTTATACGCAATGAATGAACTGGGAATGACTCCTGATAAGCCATTCAAGAAATGTGCCAGAATCGTTGGTGAAGTTCTTGGTAAATACCACCCACACGGTGATACCGCAGTTTACGAAGCTCTTGTTCGTATGGCTCAAGATTTCTCTACAAGATATTTAACTGTAGACGGTCATGGTAACTTTGGTTCAGTCGATGGTGACGGTGCAGCTGCAATGCGTTATACAGAAGCACGTATGCACAAAATTACGACTTCTATGCTTGCCGATATTGATTGTGAGACTGTCGATTTTGTTCCAAACTTTGACGGTTCATTGGAAGAACCTTCCGTACTTCCTGTAAGATTACCGATGCTTTTACTAAACGGTGTTTCCGGTATCGCAGTAGGTATGGCGACAAACATTCCTCCGCACAATCTTTGCGAAATCGTAGACGGTACAATCGCCTTGATTGATAACCCACAAATTACGGTTGAAGGTTTGATGGAATACATCAAAGGTCCTGACTTCCCGACTGCAGCAACAATCATTGGTTTGAGCGACATTAGACAAGCTTATGAAACAGGTAGAGGTTCTATAAAGATGTCAGCAGTTGCGATAATCGAAGAGATTCCGGGTGGAGCAGGCAGACAAACAAGAACCGCAATTATTGTTACAGAAATTCCTTATCAAGTTAACAAAGCTCAACTTATTGAAAAGATTGCAGAACTTGTTAAAGATCAAAGAATCAACGGAATTTCAGACTTAAGAGATGAGTCCGACAGAGATGGTATGCGTATCGTTATTGAATTAAAACGTGATGCAAAACCGGAAGTCGTTAAAAATAATTTGTTTAAATATACGCAACTTGCAACCACTTTTGGTGTAAATATGGTTACTTTGTGCGGAAAACAACCTCGTTTACTTAACCTATATGAAGTATTAAACGAGTTTGTGGAACACAGAGTTGATATCGTTACAAGAAGAACTATTTACTTCTTGAAAAAAGCTAAAATTCGTGCACATATCTTAGCAGGTTTGTTAATTGCACTCGGTTCTTTGGACGAAGTTATTGAACTTATTAAAAAATCTAAAACAACTGATGATGCAAGAGTTGGGTTGATGAGCAGATTCGGGCTTGATGTTGACCAAGCAAACGCAATCCTTGAAATGCAATTGAGAAGATTAACAGGTTTGGAACAAGATAAAATCAAGAACGAGTACGATGAACTTATCAAGAAAATCGCTGAGTATGAAGACATTCTTGCGGACAGACAAAAAGTTCTTGATATCATTAAAACTGAACTTCTTGAAGACAAAGAAAAATATGGTGACGACAGAAAGACACAAATACTTCCGGAACAAGGAGAAGTTACAATCGAAGATTTAACACCAAACACTCCAATGGCAGTATTTATTACTCACCAAGGTTATTTGAAGAGAATTTCTCTTGACACATTTGAACGTCAAAACCGTGCAACAAGAGGTAAAGCAGGTATCAAAACTAAAGAAGATGATGATATCCAACACTTCTTCACAGCAATGATGCACGACAAAGTTCTATTCTTCTCTTCTAAGGGTATTGTATACAGCCTTAACGTATACGACTTCCCAGAGGGCGGTCGTCAATCCAAAGGTTTACCAATAGTGAACGTGCTTCCTATTGAACAGGGTGAAATGATAACAG
>CAKVMU010000249.1 GCA_934773085.1 uncultured Candidatus Melainabacteria bacterium | reverse complement strand
ATGTACAAGATGGAAAAGAAGTACATTAAATCTCAAAGACGCAACGCAAATTTTAGAAATTTTCTTTCAGGAGCTATTAATGGTTTGATGATGCCAATTAGTATGTTGGGTGGTGCAATTGTTGGTGTGCCTGCATATTTAATGGGCAATAGCTTGAATAGATATTTTGTCGGCAATCATGCAGAGGAGGATAAATCCTTTAAGGGTTATGTTGATAATATCAAAAATGATGGCATAACACATACAGCCTTGGCGGTTGTTACAGCTATTCCAATGATTAAGCATGCCAGATTTGCCAAAGTGTTTGATGCAAATTTGGAAAAAGCTGTTGCACATTTGAAGGACAAAGTTCTTACAGATCCGCAATTACAGGGTAACGATACATATGTCAAGATAAGAGATTTGTTGAATCGTTCAGAAAATGTCGAGAACATAATATATGGTCCGATGGATGAAACAAGCAAAGCGAAAGCACTTATTGAAGAAAATATTTTTGCTGCCAAAATGAAGCAGACGTCTAATGATGGTAGTCCGTTAACAACTTTATTAAAGGACAATTGTCCACCATCCAGAACTTTAGACGAAGCCAAACAGGCGATTAAAGATGCATTGGGTGACGGATACGAAGTTAAGCAACTTCTGGGTGTTGGTACAGTTGCAGAAACTTATTTGGCAAAAGATAGCAGTGGTAAAGAAGTTTGCATAAAAATCTTAAAAAGCGGAATGGACAAGGAAAAAGTTCTGCGTGATAAAGGCAAAGTAATAGATATTATTAAAAACAGCAATATGCCTCAAATTGAAAAAGACAACTTGTTAAGAAATGTCGATGACATGGCAAATGGTCTATTGGAAGAATTGAATTTGCAACATGAAATGGATGCAGCAAATAGGCTTGCTCAATATACTAAAAGAGCAAATGTCGTAAGACCGATTGAAGTTAAGAACGGTGTATACGTCATGGAGAAAGCAAATGGGATAAGTTTGTCTTCTTTAGTTGAATTAAACTCTGCATACTTTATGCGTGATGCATTGATGAAAAATCAGGGCTCCTTTGTAGAACCTAAAGAGGGAACTAAATTGTATGAAAGGTTAAAAGGAGTAACGGATGACAAGAAGAAACTTGAAATTGTTAATGATTATATTAAACAAGTTGAGGCAAGAACTCCTGAATTTGGTGATATTAACTTATCAAAAGAAGATTATAAAGCTCTAATAGATGAATATCAACAAGTTTTAGTAGAGCAATTTAACAGAGTCGACAAAAACGGCAAAGTAATACATACAGACATTCACGCAGGTAACATTTTTATAGATGTGAATGCTTTGAGAAATCGTAAAAAGGGTATTGTCACTGATGCTAAATCATATTTAGGTAGGTCTGGTTCTAATAAAGTGTTTACTCTGATTGACACAGGTAATGTTATAGCAATGGAACAAGATGCAGCAATGAAGGCTACACAATTGACATCATATATAAAACGAGGCGATGTTCACGACATAGCGGAATATATGTTGACAGGAGTGGAAGGTGCTGCTTTAGGCGGTCATACGAAAGAAGATGCCTTGAAATTGTTGGAAAAAGATTTAGCTAAAGTGTTCTTTGATAATGAAACACATTTAGGTATGGTTACCAACGAAAGTGTTGTAGAAATGGCATCAAATATTATGCGTAAACATGGAATTGTTCCTGCAGATACTCAATTTACGTTAAACAAAGCAATACATACTGCTAATAATTCGTTAAAGGAATTATACAATGCAATGGGATATTTCTATCTCAAAGATATTTTAGATAGAGGTCTTAGCCTTTCTAGTTTTGTGAATGTAATGACAGCAGCATTGAAAGATGCCGGTTTAATGCAGTTAAAATATAATAAAAAGAAATCTGTACAAGAATCATTGAATTTAAAGAATCTGTCGTTGGAACAAATACGCAAATTCAAAAACAATCCAAATCTGTTGCCGACAAATGATGAAAAATTTTTAGTATATGAAATGAAGCAAAAAATCAAACCGGCTAAAAATGATATCGAGTTAGGT
>CAKVMU010000248.1 GCA_934773085.1 uncultured Candidatus Melainabacteria bacterium | reverse complement strand
ATGTGGATGAGCAGCTTCGTAAACTTCTTTCATATGTTTCATTGATATATGAGTATAAATCTGTGTATTAGAAATTCCTGCGTGACCCAGAAGTTCCTGCACAACTCTCAAATCGGCACCGTTTTCAATAAGTCGTGTTGCAAAACTGTGTCTAAACACGTGTGGTGTAACTTTTTTAGGGAGTTCAATCCGTTCGACAACATCGTTAATGGCTTTACGAATAGTTTTATTTTGGAGCCGAAATCCTGTGCTGTTGATGAAAAGTGGAGTATTTTCGTTTATTTCTCCGGTGTTGTATTCAGGTGCAATAAGTTTTCTGGCGGTTTTAATATATTGAATCAAATAATTTTTTGCTCTGTCAGAAATTAGTACAATTCTTTCTTTTGCACCTTTACCAAAAACTTTTATTTCGTTTTCTTCGATATTCAAATCTCCGAAATTAAGATTGCTAAGCTCAGACACACGCATTCCTGTTGCCCATAAGAGTTCCAGAATGACACGATTACGGAATCCTGCCGGAGTATCAATTTTCACATTGTTTAAAATTTGTTCTATTTCTTCTGTTGTAAGAAATTTTGGCAAAGACTTGGGTCTTTTAGGTGCAGATAGTGATATTGCCGGATTTGTGTCTACGAATCTTTCACGGAACAAGTATTTATAAAAAGTTCTGATTGAAGCTGTTTTTCGTGCAATGGTTGTTTTTTTGTAATCAAATCTTTGGATAAAATGTAAATATTCTCGAAGTTTGTTAAAATCCACGTCAACACAGCTTATGCCGTTAAGCCAAAGTATAAAACTCACTATGTCAGAAGTGTATGCATCAAGGGTATGTTCAGAAAAATTCTTTTCTACGCTTAGATATGTTTTAAAACCTTCTATATATTCTTTTTCTCTTGTATCCACGGAGATTCCTTGTCTTTTTACCTTAATTATTATACAATATTTTCTATAAAGTTAGAAGTAAAATCCAATGAATATATTTAAAACATTTGAAACATTTTTGATGGAACCCCTTAGTATATTAAGGGATAATTTTATACAGATAGTAAGTGTTCAAACAGGGAATATATTTGAAAACAAGCCATCAGTCGATGTGTCTATGATGAAGGGTAAGACTCAGATAACGGTTGTTAACAACGAAAAATTATACAATTTGTTGTCTCTTGTGACAATGAAGGCGCAAAAAGAAAAAGAACAAGTTCAGAAAACGAGTCAGAGATAATGAAACAGTTAAATGCAAATTTCATAATAAGTGCGGAAAAATTATCACAGTGTCCGGATTTTCCGTTTCCGGAATTCCCTTTGTTAGGGCGCTCTAATGTTGGAAAATCTTCTTTCATAAATGCTTTGGCAAATAATAAAAAATTAGCAAAGACTTCTAATACTCCAGGGAAAACACGTTTGATAAACTTTTTTAATTTTTCTGATAAATTTATGGTAGCAGATTTGCCGGGGTATGGTTATGCGAAAGTTTCAAGAGAGGCTCAAGCCAAATGGCAGAAGTATTTGGAAGAATATTTGCTTAACAGAAAGCAAATAAAATCTTTAATCCAATTTATAGATGCCCGTCATGAGATTCAAAAGAACGATTTTCAGATGCGGGAATGGGTGGAAACATATAATTTACCTATATTTACGGTAGTGACTAAGATTGATTATGTTCCAAAAAGTAAGATTCAAAAAGTAATTGCTGATGTAAAACGTGAATTTTCCGGTGAGGTATTACCTTTCAGTGCAGAAAACAGGTTTTACTGTGAGAGGACTATTGAACATTTATTGAGTTTGTGCGATTAATCTTATTGACAGGGGGATTAAGTGTATAAAACAGTTGAAAAAACAGAATTAAATCAAATTTCGTTAACAGGAACAAGAGCTCTTGTTTTGTTGGGGCTTTTAATTGTTGCACCACGTTCTCTGGAAGAAATAAGAAAAGCTTTTATTGATTTGAAGATAATGGAAGAATATCATTCCAACGATATTTTGAGAATAGATATTAACACACTTAAGATTATGGGTTGTGAGATATCCAGAGCTTCTGCAAAAACTGATTATAAGTATGTTTTAGGC
>CAKVMU010000247.1 GCA_934773085.1 uncultured Candidatus Melainabacteria bacterium | reverse complement strand
AAACTATGACGCCGACTTGTTGGTTGTAACTTCAGACGGTTTTGGTAAACGTACAAAATTGTCAGAATTCCGTTCTCAAAACAGAGGCGGTATCGGACTTATCGCAACTAAGTTTAAAACAAATATGTCAAGATTAGTCGCACTGACAATAGTAGAAGAAAAAGATGAGATTATGCTTGTAACAGCAAACGGTATTGTAACCCGTATTAAAGCCGGCGACATATCTTGCCAAGGCAGACCTGCTACAGGTGTTAGAGCTCAAAACTTAGTAGATAATGATACGGTTGTTTCCGTAAACAAAATTGTTAATACCGACAAAGACGACGAGGATTATAACCCCGCAGCCGGTTCATGTGCAATGAGCGAAGCGGAAAATACAGCCTCACAAACAACAATTGAAGGTATTAGTAATGAACAAGAATCTTAAGATTTATTTTGATGAAGATATTGACAAAAACCTGATAAAATCAAAGAAAATTGCGATAATTGGGTTTGGCTCACAAGGTTACGGACAAGGTCTAAACCTTAGAGATTCCGGATGTGATGTAATTTTCGGACTAAGACAAGGCGGAAAATCGGATATCAAAGCTAAAGATTATGGCTTAACAACTATGAGTATCGCAGATGCTGTTAAAGAAGCCGATATCGTCCAAATTCTGATTCCGGATGAGATTCAAGCGAAGGTTTATAAAGAAGAAATTGAACCTAACTTGAAAAAGGGTCAGTATTTGATGTTTTCGCATGGATTCAATATCCATTACAGATTTATTACACCTCCAGAAGAAGTAGGCGTAATAATGGTTGCACCAAAGGCTCCGGGACATACAGTAAGAAGTCAATACACGGAAGGCAAAGGAGTTCCTTCTTTAGTAGCTGTAGAAAAAGATATTGATGGCAAGGCAAAAGAACTTGCTCTTTCATACGCTTTTGCTATCGGCTCAGGGCGTGCCGGCGTTATTGAAACAACATTCAGAGAAGAGACTGAGACAGACCTATTCGGGGAGCAAGCAGTTCTTTGCGGAGGGTGCGACTATCTTATTAAAACGGCTTTTGAGACACTTGTCGAAGCCGGTTATTCTCCATATATGGCTTATTTTGAGGTATGTCACGAATTAAAATTGATTGTTGATTTGATATTCGAAGGCGGAATTGAAGATATGCATTATTCTATATCTAATAATGCCGAATACGGTGATTATACCAGAGGAAAAGAAATAATTAATGCAGAAACTAAAACCAGAATGAAAAAGATTCTTTCTGATATTCAAAACGGAAGCTACGCAAAAGAATTTATGGACGAATTCTCTTCAGGGGCTAAAAAATTCAAAGAATTGCGTGCTGCTTCAGAAGGTCATTTGATTGAAGAAGTCGGTTCTGAAATTCGTTCTTCATTCAGATGGGGCAAGAAGAATAAATTAATTGACAGAACACACAATTAGGACTAAGCCTAATTAACACAGCTTTTATCCCCAATCGGGTTATGGTTTTTATCTGAACTTTTTTTAAAATAAAGTTGTATTTAAAATACAGTTTGTAATAAAAAAAGGAGTTCGTAATGAAAAAAACTTTATCTGTATTGGCTGTTTTAGGGATTATGGCAGTCGGTGTACAATCAGCACAGGCATTTTCTTGGTCCAGTTTAAACCCTGCATATTGGGGTAATAGCGCTTGCCCAAAATGTGAAAAACCTAAAAAAGAATGCGGTTGCAAAAAGAAAGTTGAGCCTTGTCAAAAAGTAAGACCAACTTGCGATCCATGTGAAACAGGAGCTGCAGCACCATGTGAAAAACCTAAATGTGATCCTTGCAAAAAGGTTGAAAAATGTAATCCTTGCCAAAAACAAGTCAAAGAACCATGTGATGCATGTGATAAATTACAAGAAATGAATAAGTAGAAATAAAAAAAAGAAGGTCGATGCAAATGCATCGACCTTCTTTTTTACTTAAAATTAGTGACAAAGTGCAAGCAATACACCTGCTGCAACAGCAGAGCCGATTACACCTGAAACGTTTGGCCCCATAGCGTGCATCAACAAGAAGTTTTGAGGGTTAGCCTCTAAACCAACTTTATTAGAAACACGTGCTGCCATAGGAACTGCAGAAACAC
>CAKVMU010000246.1 GCA_934773085.1 uncultured Candidatus Melainabacteria bacterium | reverse complement strand
GGGTAAATGTATTTGGCTGGTTTGTGGAACTACTAGCCATTTGTCCTTCGGAGGGGGTAAGTATAATTGGCTGATTGGTCAAAACTACAAGATAATCGTCCTACTGTATGGGTAAATCTACGGAGGCGATAAGTAAAACTACAAGCTTTGAAGTAGAGGTATTTATGCTATAATGGTTAGAGTAGTTTAGGGGAGTATTCGTATGTCTGATAAAAAGACTTTGATTTTGATTGACGGTCACGCATTGGCATTTCGTCAGTATTATGCGCTGGAAAGAACTGCGATGAAAAATTCGGAGAATCAGCCAACTTGGGCTGTCTATGGTTTTTTCAAAGCAATTTTTGACTTGCTTGCAAAAATCAAACCTGACTTCATCGCTGTAGCTTTTGATGTGGGCAGACAAACTTTTCGTGTCGAAAAATATGAAGAATACAAGGCGAATCGTGAAGCAATGCCGGATACTCTAAGATGCCAAATCGGAACAATTGTGGAAGGTTTGCAAGCCTTCGATATCCCGATTTACACAAAAGAAGGATTTGAAGCCGATGATGTCATCGGAACGATTTCAAGAATTGCATCAGAAAGCGGCAACAACACCCTAATTCTGACAGGCGACCAAGACAGTTTTCAGCTAATTGACAAAGAAGGAACCGTAAAAGTCCTCATTCCGACAAAAGGTGAACTTCTGGAATATGATTGGAACCGTGTATACGAAAAACTTGGCGTTTACCCGAACCAAATTACAGACTACAAAGGACTAAGAGGAGATACCTCAGATAACATTCCGGGAATCAGAGGTATAGGTGAAAAGACTGCGCAAAAACTTCTAAGTCGCTACCCACACCTTGAAGAATTGTTGGCTGATTGCGAAAATATTCCGGAAAAAGCGGTAAAAGAAAAAATTTGTACACAAAAAGATATCGCAGTTTTGTCAAAAGATTTGGCAACCATCATCAGAGATGTAGACGTCAATTTTGACATAAACTCTGCGACAGTAACTCTACCAAGTTTGGATAAAGTTTCAGAATTCTTGCGAAGAATGCAATTTTATACTTTCATAAAGAACATTGATAAAATTCTTTCGTCATTCAACTCAGACGAAGTTCCTGAGGGCGAAAACCTTAGTCTGTTTGCCCAACCTTCAGTAGGAGCGCAACAAAATTTGTTCACACAAGCAATTCGACAAACAGTTGATGATAACGATTTTGAATTCGTATACGCAGACGAAAATTCTGTTAACGAAATTCTTAAATCCGAAAGAATTGGCATCCGCTTTTCACAAAAAGAAGGACAACTCACAGGCTGTGCCATCTCCAACGGAAAGAATTATTTTTTCAAAAGCGAATTACTTCCTTCTCTTAAACCTATTATTGAGAATGCTAACATCAAAAAAGTTGGATATGATTCAAAATCTGATTACCACTTGCTTTTAAACAACGGTTTTTCACCTAAAGGTCTTGAATATGACGTTTTACTTTCAAGCTACGTGAAAGATCCAAACCGAAAACACACTCTTGATGCACAAGCTTTGGATTTTCTGAATCACATTATGACATCAGCTGATGATACTGATAAATATCTTGCTGACGAAGCTTATACAATTTTTAAACTATATGATTACTGGCAAAAAGCTCTGGATGAAAAAGAGCAAAAATTAGTTAAAGAGATAGAAATTCCGCTGACAGTTGTATTGGCAAAAATGGAGCACACAGGTGTGGCAATTGACTGCGAATACCTAAAAGAACTTTCGTCCTATATGACAGAAAAACTTGCGGAGCTTGAAGATATTATATTTCAGCTTGCCGGAGAACCATTCAACATCAACTCTCCTAAACAAGTTGCAGAAGTCCTTTTTGACAAGTTAGAAATCAAATCAAAAAAGAAAAAATCTCGTTCAACAGGTGCTGAAGTTTTAGAGGAACTCTCTGATGAATACGAAATTTGTGGCTATATTTTAGAACACAGAAAGTTCTCAAAGCTAAAATCAACTTATACAGACGTCCTGCCGACTCTTATAAGTAAACGTGACGGAAGGATTCACACAACATACAACCAAGCCTTGACCGTTACAGGACGACTTTCTTCTTCAAACCCGAACTTGCAAAACATTCCGATAAGAACAGAAG
>CAKVMU010000245.1 GCA_934773085.1 uncultured Candidatus Melainabacteria bacterium | reverse complement strand
CGACTATCATCACCAAATCTTACATACCCTTTATCTTTCCAAATTATGCTAGTGAACAAGGTAGGATCTCCTGTCATATGGCCTGAACATCCACTGTCCAAGTACCATGTTCCTTTTATTTTTGCTCCTTGTTCCTGCAATCAAAAATAAGGTGATTAAACCTTCTTAGGAACCCAAACAAACTTGGGTCCTTGATAAGTCAAGCTCGTTTTATCTTGCTTCTTAACTTGATATGAACTGAGCTTGTTTCTTTTGTAGAAACAATATTTTTCAATATGACCTATTTTATTACAAAATGAACATGCATATGGTTGTTGATAATACCTTTGATTTCCCTTTTTATAATTGTAATGTGTTGGATAATCATTATAAACATACCTGTACCTTCTGATGTTCCTTCTGCTAGTATAACTAGGTTGAACATACCTTCTGATGTTCCTTCTGCTTTCACTGTTCGTGCCTTTCACGTTATGAACAGAAGCTTGATTGTTCACTGGTTTGTTTTCTTTTACAAATGTCGTCTTTTTCATACTATTTGATGAATTCTCAGATTCATATCCTAATCCATGCTTGATAAAGGACGGTCTTTGACTCCCAATTAACATGTTCAATTTCTTATCACTTTCATTAAATTTGTTGAACGTGTTCTTTATTGATTGAGATAGATCTTCAACTCTTCCTTTTAATTCCTTAATTTCAGTTTTCAAAACTTCATTTTCTTTCTTTACACCATCAGTTTTGACAAACAATTTCTCATTGTCATTTTTCAAAATATCATTTTCATCAATAAGAAGTTTATTAGTTTGACGCAAAACATCCTTTTCATTCTTAAGAGCTTTGTTTTCTACTTCTAATTTCGTGATTTTTACATCTGCCTTTTTTAATGCTTTAAGTAACTTTTTCATTTCGGAATAAATATCATTTTCATTTATATCTTCATCGGAATCAGAATGTACCTCAGATGCAGCCATCAAGCACAAATTTGCTTCTTCTTCATTGTCACTTGTATCTTCTGATTCACCTTCTGACTCATCAAGATCACTCCATGTCGCCATCATAGCACGGCTTTTCTTCTTGAATTTCTTCATTTTCTTTTTCAATATAGGACACTCGTACTTGATGTGACCAGGTTGTTTGCATTCGTAACAGACGAGTTCCTTCTTTTCTTTCTTTTCTTCCTTTTCTTTGTAATTCTTTCCTGCACTTGACTTGTTAGTTTTATTGAAATTATTGTATTTCTTACCTTTAAAGAATTTGCTCAATTTTCTTGCTAGCATGCCAATATTTTCTTCCATGTCATCATCGGAATCAGTTTCATCATTTGTGACTTTCCTTGCTTTGAAAGCTATTGCTCTTGAGCTTCCTTCTGCTTCTTCAGTTGTGTTAATGTGTGACTCATAAGCTAATAGTTTCTCCCTTAGTTGACTAAGAGTTAACTTGTTCAGGTCTTGGGCTTCTTCAATTGCTGTCTTTTTAGCATCCCATGACTTTGGCAATATTCTGAGTATCTTCCTGACTAAATCAGAATCATCCATTTTCTTTCCAAGAGAAGTTAGTTCATTAGTTATAGCAGTAAAACGATTAAAAGCTTCTCTTATTTTCTCTTCAGGTTTGATCTTAAACAATTCATATTGTTGCAACAAGGAATTAATCTTAGTTTCCTTAATAGTATTCGTCCCTTCATAAGTTTTGGATAATGTATCCCAAATGTCTTTTGCAGTTTCACAAGAGGAAATTAAATAGAATTCAGAAGGAGCTATAGTAGTGAGTAAGAGATTCTTAGCCTTGTTGTTTTTCTCAATGTGCTTCAATTGTTCATCAGTAAAACTGCCATCATCATTCATAACCACTTGTGTGTCTCCAAAAGAAATCACCTGCCAAGATGCATAGTCATTAGCTTTTATATAAGTAGACATGCGCATTTTCCAATACAGGTAATTTGTTCCATCAAAATATGGAGCTCGGTTAATAGCAATGTTGTTATCAGCCATTTGTAAAGATAATTCAAGTAAAATATATGAACACTGCTCTGATACCAATTGTTGGTCCCGAAAAGATAACCAAGAGGGGGGGTGAATTGGTTATAAAACTTATTTTTCAAAAATTCAAACAAATTCCACACTACTTGGTTATAATGGATTTAAAACCTTACTTGAAACAATAATCTAAACAAATT
>CAKVMU010000244.1 GCA_934773085.1 uncultured Candidatus Melainabacteria bacterium | reverse complement strand
CCTATCTGAGTATTAATTTTTGACAACAAAAATTCGGGTTTGATGTTTTGCAAACCTTGGATTCGGATACCGGTAACAGATTTTCCTTCAAGGTTGACGTCTTCCGTATTGATTGAAGCAGAATAAGAAGCATCTTCATCTGTGGCGGTATTTATCTCCGTGAATGCAGGCGGCTTTTGCACGGTTGTGAAATCTTCTTCACTTTCAGCAGGGGAGAAGAAATCTGTGGCAGACGGAAGCGGAGCAAAGGTGTTTTCTCCTTGCTCATTCTGTATTGCTGTTTCAGTTGTCTGAATCTCTGGCGGGCTTTCTTGGTTTACCGGAGGAGATTCTTGTTTTACCACTGTTTCCGCTGGTGGTGAGTCGTCATCAATTGCTGATGAGAAGTAATCCGCTTCGGAAAAACTTCTTAAGTTAAATGGGATAGATGTATTAGCTTTAGGGGCAATAGTTTGCCCTTGGGAAGTATCTAAATATATCGGATTTATGAGCTTTATTGGCTTTGCCTCAACTAAACTGAAGTATGAGAAATCGGCGTCTTCTTCAGCATACGAACTGCAGATTAATGAAGACGACAAAACGAGGGCTGTTACAAGCCTTAAAATAAGCGTTTTGTTTTTCTTAGATACCATACTTCCCTAATTTAGTCTAAAGCTCCTTTCTTAAATGTCAGACTCAGTTAATGAAAGCGTCGCTTGATAAAAACCTCTCGGGTCATTTGATGCAAACGAGCTTCTTAAAACATTTGAACCAATGTTTACGGTGATATAAGTTACACCGTTTTTAACATAAATTTCGTATTTCCCTTTACCGGGCATATATCTTGAATCGGCACCAAGGATAGAGTTTACGGGGTATGCAACGATTCCGGGGCTGTCTTTCGGTTGTCCTCCGAGTTTACAATTTGCGAGGGATTGTGATTTCGGTTTGTGAGTCATATTTGCAAATGCGATATAAACTCGCCCACCCATTTCAAACATAGCTTCTTCATTGCCGTTATCAGTAATTGTATTTGCCTTTAGATACAAGGTTTTGGAATCTTTGCAATTTGTTATTACACGGAATTTGCTGAACAGAGGTGAATACAGATTCCCTGTTCTGTCAGTAATATTTGCGGTAAGAACGGGGCTTGTTATTGTATCAATCTGCAAATATTCACTAACGTCAATGCTAAAATTTATGCTTGCTTCTTCGGCTGAAACAAGCGATGTGTGTACACAAAAGAACAACGCTATTAATATTTTTAAAAATTTCATATGAAAATACCTTAAAACGGATTCTGGGAAAAATAACCCGTCTTGTGTATATAATTCTCTTCCCTCGTATACAATAGTATTATATTCTGCATGGCAATGCCATATATTAAGAAATGTAAAGAAGGATGAGGCTGCTTTTGTGTTAATGGTATTGCATTTTTATGTGGTACAATATTTTTGTATTAGTTAGGGGGATCCACCCCATGGGCAGGCATGTTAGTGGAATGTTACTACAGACAATGATGTTTGCTCGACAAAAGGATAGAAAGAGAAGAAATGGAAAAAAACAACGAAACACTGCATGTACTTAGACATTCATGCTCACACATCATGGCACAGGCTGTGCAAAAGCTGTTCCCACAAGCAAAGTTGGCTATTGGGCCGGCAACAGACAACGGGTTTTACTACGATTTTGACCTAACTGACGGGTATGCGTTTACTCACGATGATTTGGAAAAAATCGAAGAAGAAATGAAAAATATTATCAAACAAAATTTGACGTTTGAAAAATATGTAATTCCTGATGTAGACAAACAGATTGCAGAATTTAAAGCAGAAGGGGAAATCTACAAAGCTGAACTTCTTGAAGAGCACAGAAACGATAACCCTACACTTTATTTAACCAAAGATAAAGATGGCAATGTGTTATTCAACGACCTTTGTGCAGGTCCGCACATTCCGAATACATCATATATTAAAGGCAATGCTATTAAGCTTCTGAAGGTTGCAGGTGCTTATTGGCGTGGTAATGAAAAAAATAAAATGCTTCAAAGAATCTATGCAACAGCATATTGGAATAAAGAAGATTTGCAAAGCTATTTAACATTCTTGGAAGAAGCTGAAAAACGTGACCACAGAAAACTCGGAACTCAATTGGATTTGTTCTCAACACGTGAAGAATTAGGTGGCGGTCTTGTTTTATGG
>CAKVMU010000243.1 GCA_934773085.1 uncultured Candidatus Melainabacteria bacterium | reverse complement strand
GTCTACATCAGCTCTTAGGGTTTGAAGAGGAATTCTTCCTTCTTTAGCCCATTCTGAACGAGCAATTTCAGCACCGCCCAAACGTCCTGATACCATAATCTTGATACCTTGAGCGCCTGCTCTCATTGTTCTTTGCATAGCTTGTTTCATAGCACGTCTGAATGCTACACGTTTTTCAAGCTGTTGTGCTACAGATTCAGCTACCAATAAAGCATCAACATCAATTCTAGCAACTTCAACCACATTGATGATTACCGGTTTGCCTAAATATTTTGCAACTTCTGCTTTAAGTTCTTCAATACCTTGACCGCCTCTGCCAACTACAATACCAGGTTTTGCTGTTACAACTGTTATTGTTAAGCTTTGAGATTTTCTGTCAATCATGATATTTGCAACACCTGCTGCATAAAGTTTCTTTTTGATAAATTTTCTGATTTTAGCATCTTCTGCTACGAATTCAGCATAATCTCTAACCTTTGCATACCATGTACTTGCCCAAGGTCTGATTATACCTACTCTAAATCCGGTTGGATGTGTTTTTTGTCCCATTTCCTTATTTCCTATTTTTACTTATCACTAACTTTTACTGTGAGGTGAGATGTACGTTTGAGTCTCTTGTATATACGACCTTGTGCTCTTGGTTTACCTCTTTTATAAGTTACGCTTTCATCTGCAAAGATCTCAGAAACTTTTAAAGCATCTGATTTAACCCCTGCAAGTTCAAATGCATTAGCTGCTGCAGCTTTTACGTTCTTTTCTACAACTCTTGCTGCAAAGTAAGGCATAAAACGCAACATGTCAAGAGCGTCATTAACAGCTTTTCCTCTAACTTCGTTGATTACTCTGCGAAGTTTTCTTGCTGTCATTTTTATGTTTGTTTGTCTTGCTTTAGCTTCCATTTTTATTTTCCTTATATTTTTCTTTTTAATTAATTCTATAATCAAAAATTTTCGTACAGATTACTATTTACGTTTTGCTGTTTTATCAGAACCTGCGTGCCCTCTGTACATTCTGGTAGGCGCAAATTCACCCAATTTGTGTCCAATCATTTGTTCTGTAACATATACAGGAACGTGAGTCTTGCCGTTGTGTACAGCAATTGTGTGTCCCAGCATATCAGGAATAATCATGGATGCTCTTGACCAAGTTTTAACAACTTTATGTTCTGAATTTTCATTCATTTTGTTAATTTTCTTTTGAAGAGCTTCTTCTACGTATGGGCCCTTTTTTAATGAACGTGCCATTAATTTCTCCTTTTATATATTTGTATTAAATTACCTTGTTCTATTTTTTACGTCTTCTAACAATTAACTTATCAGAAGCTTTACCCTGTTTTCTTGTCTTATAACCAAGAGCAGGTTTGCCCCAAGGTGTTTTTGGATGTCCACCAGGACCGGTTTTACCTTCACCACCACCGTGAGGGTGATCACAAGGGTTCATTGTTACACCACGTACTGTAGGTCTAACACCCATGTATCTTTTTCTTCCGGCTTTACCAATTTTAAGGTTCTTGAATTCAGAATTGCCTAAAGTACCAACTGTAGCCATACATTCTTTTCTTACCATTCTCATTTCACCTGAAGGTAATTTGATAGTTACATAGTTGCCTTCTTTAGCCATAACTTGTGCAAAGTTACCTGCTGAACGAACCATTTTACCGCCTCTACCAGGGATAAGTTCAACGTTGTGAACAATTGTACCTAGAGGGATAAGTTCCAACGGAAGAGCATTACCTGTTTGGATTGAAGCTTCCGGACCGCTTACGATTACATCGCCAACATTTAAACCTTCCGGAGTTAAGATATATCTCTTTTCACCGTCTGCATAGAAAACTAATGAGATTCTTACATTTCTGTTTGGATCGTATTCAATAGTTTTAACTGTTGCAGGAACACCGAATTTTTCTCTTTTGAAGTCGATTACACGGTAAGCTTGTTTTACCCCGCCGCCTTTATGACGACAAGTGATTCTACCAGTATTATTTCTACCTGCTGTTTTTTTCAACGCTCTTAATAATGATTTTTCAGGAGTCGAAGTTGTGATTTCTTGATAATCACTCTTTGTCATGCCTCTTTGTCCCGGAGACGTCGGATTAATTTTTCTAATAGCCATTTCTATACTCCTATGAATTCTAATGGTTCGCCTTCGATTGTAACGATGGCTTTCTTACTTGAATCTGTTCTACCG
>CAKVMU010000242.1 GCA_934773085.1 uncultured Candidatus Melainabacteria bacterium | reverse complement strand
AGACTATATAGGTAAATTTACAGATAATACAGATTTCGGAATAAAAGGAGATATAGTAAAATTTGATACATCTAATTACGAAAAATATAAAGTAGCTTCATTAAATGAAGTTAAAACGGGAAATGCTCAAATAATTTTACAAACTAGTAATGAAGGTTGTAAAAAATTTGATATTGAAATTTTAAATATCGAAAATCAAAAAACACCAAAATCTAAAACTTTTAATTTTCCAAAAGTTTTACCTACTAAATTTTCTTTTGGCTTACCGTAACTACCCATCAGTCTTTCTTTGGGCGAGTATAACTCATTGCATTGGTTGAATCTCCAAACCCACTGGTCGTAGTATCAATTAGTGAATTCCAAATATTAACCAGAACCAAACCTAAACAATAAGGATTGGACACTGTGTTCTTAATTACATCAATTACACCTTGCCATGTGGTCAAATCTGCCGCTGTTAGACCAGCGTAAGCAAGTGCGGTAGTTAGTGCGCCAAGAATTACATTAAACCAGAATACTGGATTTCGTGCGCGAACTTTAAGATTTAGATTCATACCTTATTCCTCCCCATACATACCCGCTCTATCGTTAATAACCAACACTCGTAGCAAGTCCTCGCTCAAATCAAGACCTTTGCCATTGCCCTTGAGATAGCCCTTGTCTACCAGCTTCTTAATAGTTGCCTTGCCCCAATCTGGAACTTCAGCAAGACTATTATATACCTTGTTGTACTTAGCGTATACATTCTCTGCTACTTGACCAGCAATCTTTGTTGCTTCAGTCTTAGCAATAGCCGTAGTTTCTGCCTTAGTCATGTCAATCTCCTTGTTCTTTACCATATTCAAGAAATTAGTCCATTGTTCATAATGTAGCACGAAGGGTTCTGGACAATACTTATGCGTAACATGATAGTGCATACACACATGGTTAATGTCCACACCATACTGTTCCATTAGCCACTGAACCAGCTTTACAGTGCGCTTCTGGGTTTCCATAGTGATAATATACTCGCCATTCTTCCAGTCGCTACACATCTCAATGCCAATAGAATTAACGTTGCGACAGCTATTGTAGTAATAGCCTGTTTCACTACCGCAATGCCATGCTGTATTAGCAAGGTTTACAGTCTGCCAAATTTCATTTTCGTCAACAAAGAAATGTGCACTTGCATTAAGCCCACCGCAACGAGCAAAATAATCTGCATTGTTCTTTGCGGTATCACCCTTGCCAGCAGTAAAGTGAATAACAATCCATTCAATCTTATGCTTTACGCCATTCTTTGTTCGACCATACATGAAATTAGATTCATTGCATTGCTTGAATTTAATTTCTGGCTTCTCTGCCATTATATCACTTCCTTTAAGAGAAAGGGGAGATTGCTCTCCCCTTGATAATTACTTGTGAAGCAGACCGTTTTCTTCCAGTAGCTTACGATAAGGGATGCTCAGAAGTTCTGGTACACCAGTCTTTTCAGCACGCCACTGAACGTAAACGGCACGAGCAAGGTCGTCATGCTTGATGTTGTGGGCGTTATCCCACTTATCAAGCTGAACGCCAATGTCGCCTTCGAGTTTTGCAATGTGTCTGTGCTGTAGTTTGTAATTGTACATAATTTTTTCTTCCTTTCTTTTTATGCGTAAAACGCAATGTGGATTCTGGGAGGTTGTGGAGTCTCCCAATATAACGTAATTTTTGTATAAGACGAATTAAATGTTAGCACAGGTGCTTTTTGATTACTATATTTGCTTACCAAATAAAAATAATTATAATTAGTTAAGCCTCCAATGCTATATTTTTTTGCTAAAGCAATATCGAAGAATGCTTGTAAAGAGAATCCAGTGTCCAAATCCAATATACTGCTTACTGAAACTATTGAAGGTGAACTATCAAAATCCCAAGATTTATCAATTAAAGAACTGCCACCAAGAATAAATTCTTCATACACCAGCTTCAGCCCTTTGCTATCAGTCCCACCAAGGTGATTGATGATTGAGTTCATGCAATCACCTCGTTTCGAGTTAAGTGTAAACTAAAGCCCAGAAACTTGCACTGGTATCTGTTGTGGTATACAACTGAATGTATCCGTCCACAACTCTTGCGTCCAAGAAAATTTGATGATAGCTTACTACCGTCCCATCTTCGGCAATGTTGATAAACGCATCGGCACTGTTTTGGTTGGAAACCGCATACATACACATC
>CAKVMU010000241.1 GCA_934773085.1 uncultured Candidatus Melainabacteria bacterium | reverse complement strand
GGTCAAACCGGAAGAGACAAAACCGGTTGAACCAAAGCCGGAAGAGGTCAAACCTGCCGAAACAACCAAAGTTGCAGAACAAGTTGTTACTGAATCAGCAGAAAATACAGAAAAATGGTTAAAACCGTTTGAAGAGCTCGATTGTTCAGATTTTTCAAAAGTGGGCGGAAAATCCAGTAGCTCTGATTATAAGGTAATCTATGATAAAAACGGTAACCGAATTCGAACATTCTTGAAAGGTGATGATGGCAGCATTTCCTGTATAAGCGATTTTGATCCGGCAACAGATTTACCGATAAAAAACTATGGGTTGCAAAATAAAGGTAAAGATATTAAATACGTGGTTGAATATAACAATAGCGGGAACCCTTTCAAAACCACCTACTATCGAGAAGACGGCAAAACGATTAAGAACATTACGGAAGAAAGCATAGACGGAGTTAAAACAAAAAATACATATTTTGATGATGACGGGAAATCAATAATTGGCATTGACAAAAACTATGAAGACGGTACAAGCAAATATATCCGCTATAATGAAGACGGCAGTATTAAAAGAATCATCGACAATGACGAAAATCATGTAATGCAAAAGATGGTATCATATGATGATAAATACAATAAGTCTGAATACGGACCAGATTACAATTTAGAAAAAAAGACGGTATTTTATGATGATGCAACAACAGTTAAAGCTGTAACCGAAATCATAGATGGCAAAGAACATATAACTCATTACAGAAAAAACGGAAAAATTCGCTACAAAGAAATAGAAGACGCAGACGGCAATTTCACTAAAAAACAATCTTTGCTCTCACGTCTCCAAGATTTCTTTACAATTAAATAACTAACAGGTGACGTGTGGTTAGAAACATACAATACTCAGAAAAAGACGGTACGTATTATTACTACGCACCGAGAAGCGCAAGCGATGCAGAAAACGGATTTTGCATCGCATCTGCTGTGTCCGGACTTATTATGAGTACTCTGCCATATTTTTCAAAACCGTTCCAAAAACAAATGGTGAGAGAACACTCAAATAACCATTTGTATAAAAACAACTTTCTTAAAGCCATTGATATTTCCGGACTTAAATCTAAGGGACTATCTCTGGGAAATTATACTCTTGATAAAGATATTTATGCCGGAATGAATGCCTGTTATGTACCAAGCACAAAAACAATAAAGGTTAATACCGAATTGGCCTCTATTTCCGGATTCCACGAGCTAGGTCATGCTATGAACCATCTAAAAAGTAAATCCGGAAAATTTCTGCAAGCACTCAGGAAACCCGGATATGGGTTAGCAGGTTTAATGGGAACTTTAGCCTTGCTGTCAAGACCTAAACCTAAAGAAGAGAAGAGAACTCCGTTAGATTTTGTGTTGGATAACTGCGGAAAAATCGCTTTTGTAGGCTTACTTCCAACCGTTGCAGAAGAAGCTCTAGCATCACACAAAGGGATAAAACTCGCAAGAGCTAGCGGATTAGATGAAAAACTGGTAAAAAATCTAAAAAAATTCTATGGAAAAGCATTGCTTTCATATATCGGATATGCTGTAGTAACGGGTTTTTCTGTATTTGTTGCCAATAAAATCACGCAAGCATTTACTCGACCTAAAAAAGTTATTGTGTACAATCCTCAAGATGAGATTTTGTCGACTTCTTTGCCGTCATCATCATAAAGACGAATATCTTTTCTGTCTCCGTTTTCATAATCCGTTTTTACGGAGTTAATCAGTTCGTAATTTTCGTTGTAAACTTTTTCTCCTGTTTTCAAACCTTCTGAGAATTCACTGATAATACTGATACTGTCTACATCATCAGATGAGTCATAGTAAGTAAACCTTGAGACATTCGCTCCATCATAATTTGCGGAAAGACTCATTTTTGTATTTCCGTCTTTATCATAAAAAATGTGTTCTTTTCTGTAATTTTCGCCGTCTTCAACAGTCTCTTTTAATATTGATAAAGGTTTCCCAGCTGCATCGTTCATCTCATATTTTATTCCGGAATCTGAATCATAATTCCAAACCTCAGTGAATTTCACATTTCCTTTTTCATCATAAGCGACATGTTTCAAAGGTCTATGTGGCTCTACTGATTTATCAAATTCCCAAACATCATTATCTTGCTCAACTGCGTTGGACGTTTCACCTTCTACTCCGGAATATCCGGCTTTGTGGAATTTTTTAGCACCATCATGA
>CAKVMU010000240.1 GCA_934773085.1 uncultured Candidatus Melainabacteria bacterium | reverse complement strand
ATGTTATGAAAGAATATAATGCTAACAATCCGGAAGCAAGCGACGAAGGTGGTAACGATGCAGGATGAACAACAGTTTGAACAGCTGATGCTTCAATACAAACAATTGAAAAATGGAGCAGAAGATATTCGTGCAATGATAGATAGTGAGGATTATGACGGGGCTTTAACGATGATTAAATCTCGTGAATCCCTATTTATGAGCTGCAAATGCATGAGAAAATACTTGGAGTTGACTCCTGTTCAGCAAAAAGAGTTGGATGAGTTGGTGGATGAGTTGAGAGACTTGGAATTGACCAATATTCGCACGCTGGAAAAAGCCATGGATCAAGTTCAAATGGAGTTGAAAAAATCTCAAAAAAACGAAAAAATACAACAAGCATACGATTTTGATGAGGACAAAAAGGGAAGTATTATAAATATTAGCGAGTGATTATATGTCTAAAACCCCGTATTAACGCACTTTTTGACGATGTGCGCTTTTTGTGCTGAAAATTCTAAATGGCTGTAATCCAGAAAGAATAGCTATTTTCAAGAAAAAAGTGCTTGCATTATTGATTTTTATTTGTATAATAGATTCTGTAAATGAAGAAAGGAGTTTTATCATGAACAAAGAAGAATTAGTACAAGAAATTTCAAAAAAATCAAAAGTTACTCAAAAAGAAGCTAACGAAGTATTGTCAGCTTTAATCGAAACAGTTCAAAAAACAGTTTCTAAAGGTAAAAAAGTAACTTTAGTTGGATTCGGTACTTTCGAACCACGCAAGAGAGCTGCTAGAAACGGCAGAAACCCACAAACTGGTAAGGAAATCAAAATTCCTG
Source organism: uncultured Candidatus Melainabacteria bacterium (assembly GCA_934773085.1). Classification (GTDB taxonomy): domain Bacteria; phylum Cyanobacteriota; class Vampirovibrionia; order Gastranaerophilales; family Gastranaerophilaceae; genus CAG-196. The sequence goes on along the minus strand of CAKVMU010000240.1, from coordinate 1,454 downwards.
CTAAAACAGTTCCTGTATTCTCAGCTGGTAAGAAATTCAAAGAAGTTGTTAACGGCAAATAGTTAGCTGCTTTAGATAGAGTTTTTCAAGGGGCGATTTCGTACGAAATCGCCCCTTGATTTTTACTTCCCAAGTAGTATGCAAGCTGAAGGGTTGAATGTTTTTATATTATTAAGTATAATTGTTTTAATGAAACTAATAGGGATAATGTAATGGCTGGTAAGTATACTCCTCGGAGAATTACGGTTCCCGAGATGGCACCGCATATACATAGTTTTTTACCGGGTGAGAATAAAGTTAATAAATTATCAAAATGGCTTGTTGATTGGATAGAGTCATCTCTCAAGTCCGGAAAAATTCGTCCTTGTGATTATTTGCCGTCCAAGGCCGATTTGGCATGCCATATTGGTGTGAGTCAGGGTACTATGCAAAATGTGTTCAGGCAGGTGGAAGATTTGGGGTATTTGGAGTCAAAACAGCGTGTCGGAACTTTTATTAAAGACAGAAGAAAGGGCGCAACGCTTGAGAAATTGACATCTAAACGGGAATATGCCATAGAAGTTATTAAAAAATACATTCTTGAAAATGATTACAAATGTGATGACGTGTTGATTTCTACCAGAAAACTTGCGGAAGTTACCGGTGTTTCGGCTGCAACTTTGAGGCTGGCCGCTGCGCATCTTGTGTCAGTCGGAGTTTTGCGAAAAAAAGACCGAACTTTTATAGTTACCGGCAAAAAGTTTGAAGTCGAGGATATTACTGCTCAAACGTTGGTGGAAAAAATTGCGGACAATATAGAGTATTATATTGAAAAGAAATTGAAAAAAGGCGGTAAGCTGCCGGCAAATACTGAACTTGCGCAAATGTTTAACGTAAGTGTGAAAACTATACACGATTCGCTTAAGTTGCTTTCAAAGAAAGGGGTTCTGTATTCCAGAAGGGGGCGCTACGGCACAGTTGTTCCTGCACATGAGGGTGAAAAGGAAGAACCGTATTTCTACGAAAAAGTTGAGCAGAAGGTTCGACATTATATTGCTGCAAAATGTCAGGTTGGTGACAAGTTACCTTCGATATTAGAGTTTTCTGAGATGTTTGAGGTCAGCCCGAAGACGATTAAGAAAGCGCTTGATAATTTGGCAGAAGATGGTTACTTAACATTTGCACGAGGAAGGTATGGAGGTACTTTCGTTACTGATATTCCGCAGTCTTCGAAAGAAGCTTATACATGGTTGGCGCTCAATTCCGAGTATATTACAAGCATAGAAAACTGATAAATAAAGGGAAACGGGGACTTGAAAATTAGAAAGACCATGGTATTATAATTCATGTAAAATAACAAAAAGGAGAAAAATCATAGCTAACGAAGAAAGAAGCGCAAACAGAGGCGCAGGTAAGGACAAACCGCTCATAAATGAAAGAATCAGAGCAAAAGAAGTAAGATTAATTGATGAAAA
>CAKVMU010000239.1 GCA_934773085.1 uncultured Candidatus Melainabacteria bacterium | reverse complement strand
TCATTAAACTGAACATGTATAAATGTAATCAACTTACACAAGGAGATATATTATGAGCAAACGTTTAGATGGAACATCAATGTTTACAGGCATCAATTCCGGTTTAACAAACGCATTTACATTGCTGACAAGTCAGTATAGCGACGGTTTAACGTTAGAAAACCTTAATCAAGCGCTGACAAATACCAATATTACTAATACAGCCTATGGTTCAACGTTTGCATCGTATTTAACAAATAATTTTAACAGTATTGATAAAGACCGTGATGGTATAATTTCGGCATCTGAAATCCAAAATCTGATGTCTCAGATGGCAACTCAAGGGCTTACAAGAGAACAAATTATGTCTTTGGGAGGTTCATCAGGTTTGAGTACATCCCTGCAAGAAACAGTACTTTCTCACTTTGATGATATCGACAAAAACCATGACGGCAAGGTGACAAACCAAGAAATTCAAGCTTATGGTGTTGAATCCGATGTTGAGAAGCAAAAAATTGCAGACAGAAACCGTGTAGTAAACAATATGTCTATGTTTTATGACACAGATAATAACTACGAAGGCAGTCTGCTTGATTACAGATACCTTGATAATGATGAAAGCTAGTTTTCTTTTTTCTTAGTAAGAACACTGATGATGCTCAATACAATCATAATCAGTATTAATACACCAATGTATGCAAAGTAATGCTTAAGTGTACCGGTTAAGTATGTTGCAATGGCTCCGCCGGCGATTGCGACAGATGTAAGAATTGCAACGGTTTTTTTCTGTGAAAAACCGGCTTTCAATAGCTTGTGGTGAATGTGTTCTGCATCAGCGACAAAAGGTGATGTGCCTTTTAAAATTCTTCTTAAGCTTGAGTAGGTTATGTCCATAATCGGCACAGCAAGGATTAGGAACGGTAATAATACTGCAAGAGCTGCTCCCTTCATTACTCCGGCGATAGAAAGTGTCGCAAGTAAGAATCCGGAAAACAATGCGCCGGAATCTCCCATAAATATTTTTGCAGGATTGAAATTGAATGTTAAAAATGCGAGCATTGAACCTGCAAGAATGAATGCGATGAGTGCTGTTATCGGTTGAGCCGGTGAAATAGCAACCGCAATTAATGCCAAAGTAATAGAGCTGACGGAGATTACTGAACCGGCAAGTCCATCAACGCCGTCAATGAAGTTCACAGCATTAGAAATCCCTACAATCCATAGGATGGTGATTGGATAAGAGAATACGCCCAATGGAATAGCTTCCCCGAACGGATTGAAAATTGTATCAATCTGAACCCCCAAAAGATATACTATTGTGGCGATTGAGAGTTGGATGACGAGTTTGAATTTTGCATCCAAATTGTAAACGTCGTCTACCAAACCTAACAGAAACATTAATGAGCCGCCTAACAAAATTCCTGAAAGTAAGCTTCCATAAGGATAATAGCTTAACAATACTAAGAATAAAAATGTCAGCATTGTACTTGACCAAATCGCAATTCCGCCGAGTCGGGAAATTGGATTTTTGTGGATTTTTCTTTCATTCGGAACGTCAACCAATCCTTCTTTTTGAGAAAAATCAATGACGAACGGAACTATAAAAACTCCGAGTAAGTAAGAAATGAATGCGCCTATTATATGTGCCTGTGTAAGTTTAATAATCATTATTACCTCAATTAATACAATGGATATTTTTCACAAAGTTTCAAGGAATCTGCTCTCAACTTTTCAAGAACTTCTTCGTTTTCAGAATTCTTGATTGCTTCAGAAATAATTCTTGCAACTTCTCTCATATCGTCTTCTTTAAAACCTCTTGTTGTCATTGCCGCAGAACCGAGTCTGATACCGCTTGTAACAAACGGACTTTGTGGGTCGTTTGGAACGGTGTTTTTGTTTGCTGTTATGCCGACTCTTTCAAGAACATTAGCCATGTCTTTGCCTGTTTTACCGGTTTTTCTTAAATCAAGAGTCATTAAGTGGTTTTCTGTCATACCGCCTACGATATCCATTCCGTTATCAATAAGCCCTTGAGCCATTGCTTTTGCATTTTTTACAATTTGTTTCGCATATTCTTTGAAATCGTCTGATAAAGCTTCTTTTAGTGCTACAGCTTTACCTGCAATAATGTGTTCCAAAGGTCCGCCTTGGCAACCTGGGAAAACAGCTTTGTCTATCATTTGAGCGAATTCTTCATCACACATAATGATGCCGCCTCTAGGTCCACGCAATGTTTTGTGAGTTGTAGTTGTAACAAAATGAGCGTAACCGGCTGGAGATGGATGAACCCCGCCTGCTATGAGTCCTGCGAT
>CAKVMU010000238.1 GCA_934773085.1 uncultured Candidatus Melainabacteria bacterium | reverse complement strand
ATATATGCCCTTGCCAACAGATGAGCAAGCGTATAATTGTTCTCTAACTCATAGCTGCCACGCTGTAAAGTTCCGATAGCAGAAGCTAAATCACCTGCCTTGAAATACAAGTCTGAAAGATTAATATATGCCTGTGCCAATTCCGGATTAAGTTCTATTGCCTTTGTATAGTAATTTTCGGCTTTTTCAAAATCACCTACACACGAATATGCAACCGCAATATTGTTATAAACATCGGCATTATCCGGCTCTGTCTCCAGTACAGAACTAAAAGCATCTATAGCTTCATTATATTTTCTTTCTTTAAACAGGCTCATTGCCTTTTCTATTTTTTCAGACATTATAAATCTCCGTCTACATCTTTTGTGTCAATATTATGTATAATAGTTCTGACATTGCCTTCTGCCGCAAAGTCTTTAGGCTCCATTGTCATTTTTATCTTATCCGCAATTATATCTTTGTCAGCCTGTACAATTTTAGAACGTCCTACAAAATATATTTCATTAGGCTTTCCTGTATTTGCATCCGGAAATACACTAACCTTAGGTCCTTGCGCATAGTAATCATCAAACCAAATCTTTACGTGACCATTCCCGATATAAGAATTTTGTTTTTTGCTATATTGTTGATAATCAGCATGTATCGTAAGTTTTTTACCGTCATCAGTGATTGCAACAGTTTTTGTATTTCCGCTTACGCTCATTTCCTCTGTTATCGGATTGTATACAAAATGATGTCCCTCAGAATTGTTTTGCTCTTGTTTAACTTTTGCGTTTCCGATAAGGTCAATTTTCTTCAAACCACCTTTAGTATCCGCCAAAATAACTGCTTTATCTGAATATGTCTGAATATCCTTGTACTTAATCGCAACAGAACCTGTTGCCACCATCACATTACTTTTTGTATCGTATTCTTGTTCATCGGCATTTATAACAACAATCGGGGTATTACCTTCCGTAATAACTGATTGAGAATCCCCCTGTGCTCTTACGACTTTATTGATAAGAGAAACCTGCAAAATATTAGCCTTTACTTCACGCTTTTTGTTTGCATTAACCTCAAACGCATATGGTTTGTCATAAAATGTTGCCGTATCAAGTTTTGTTCCTCTTCTGACAGACACATCTGCTCTCGGACTTTCTACCGTCAAATCATCCATCCTAACCTTAACTCCACCGTCAAGCTTAATTTTATTCTCTTTCTGAGAAAAAGTTTGGGTCTTTGATTCAATAATCAAGTCTGATGCAAAAACCGCAAAGCTCGAAAGGATTAAAAGCGTTATTATCAATATTTTTTTCATTATTTCTCCTTTTAGGTGTTTGGATTTTTATCCGTTATTTTTCATTCCCGTAAATTTGGGTTTTAGTCTTTCCGACTATTTTAAACTTATCATAACCGGCTCCGATTATACATTTATCTGCAAGAGCGCTCATATCTTTACCTTTTGTAATCTTAACATGACCTTCTGCAACGGTATCTTTATCCGAACCGGACCAAGTCAGTCTGTCAGCTTGTAAAGATGTTTCATCTTTCAACACAATGTAGGTATTTTCATACAAAGTTATTACACCCGCTTTTTCGTCATAAGTACCTTTGGATGACTGAAAACTCATTGCGACTTCATTATCTTTATAAAAATTGCCCACAACATTGTTTAATGTTGCTACATTTTCTTCATTCGTGTAATTTCCGGTTTCACCGTATATTTCAAAATACTTTTTGCCTTCTTTTGTTTCTGTAATAATTATACCCGCAGCATTAACTTTTTGTTCATCCTGCGCACCTTTTAATTGAGCACGGTTGAAGTTACACGTAATTACACCGGCTGAAATAAAAGCCCAGAGCATCACACCGACAATAAGAAAAATCGCTATAAAATAAGAACGTTTTTTCTTATCCATTTCTCTAATCTTTTTCAGTATTTTTCTCAAAATATCCATAGAAACATTCTAGCACATAATTTACTATCTTACGAGAATTTTGTATAATCTCTGGTTTTAAGACTCAAAATATTTTTTATTTCGTTTTTATCATCTGTCGAACCAAAAATAATCGCAAACAAAGGATTGTTTTTCGGATTAATACGGCGCAATTCCAAAACATTAGAGAAGCTTTTGAGATACCTGTCATAATCAAAAGATTTAATCTTTTTAGAATCCATATCCGGTGAGACTTCCGCCATAGAAAAATAATAAACACCTCGTTTCGCATTCATCAGTATTTCATTCCAATCCGGCTTTTGTTGATTAAAGAAATATTCATAAGGATTAATCCCCCACGAATATTTTGTTACATCAGCAGTGCAC
>CAKVMU010000237.1 GCA_934773085.1 uncultured Candidatus Melainabacteria bacterium | reverse complement strand
ATGTAACATCTGATGCTGTTGTTGCAGCGGCTATTGCAGATAATGAAAACGAGATTAATTACGACCTTCTGAATAATCCGGATGAATATAACGAGGTTATTGAGTAGGGGGCAAGGTGGAACCGAAAGTCATTATAGGTTTTTGGGGGTATCCAAATCCGGAAATCGTTAAAAATGTTAAAAATCAATATCCGAATGCCGAGTGGGTAGATTTGGATATTGATTTTGGTTATCCGAAAACCAATATATTGCCGGAATCATACTGTAAAATAGTAAGGAATATTATCGACAATGTTCTGTATCTGAAACCGGAGTTAGTGGTCGCTCCAATTGGAAAAGATAAATGTGATAGTGGTTGGTTCGCTTCCCAAATTTTGATAGATATGGGTTTTAATGTTATACAATCGATATTTGAAGATTTGACAGGACGACGTGATATCAAAATTTGTACAAGTAATTTACCTCTTTATGACAAAGTCAGCAGAATCACTGCAAATATAATCAACAGAGAAAGTGAAAAGGGCTTGATACAGGTAAAGCCTTCGTTCGGTTTTTGGGGAGTTCCACCAAATGACCTCGACATTTTAAAACTTTTTCCTGATGACACGCATGTATATGGTTGGATTCGCTGCGTGGAAGCCGGTGTTCCTGCTGATTTGGATTTGGAAATGTATGTAGACGAAGACGTACCGACTGTTTTTTATGCGCAAGCTTTTTGCGCCAAATCTCAATTGGCTAAATATTTAGCAGATAAATACAACGGACTTTATATAGACATTGATGACTATGCTTCAAATTCTATAAAAGCAAAAGTTGAAGCATTTTTAAGACTTCGTTGATTTGTTTTTTACGGCAGCTTGTATCAAACCTCTGAACAAAGGATGTGGTCTTTCCGGACGAGATTTGAATTCCGGATGGAACTGACATGCAACAAACCAATCAAGTTGAGGTAATTCTATTATTTCAGAAAGCATTCCGTCCGGTGACATGCCGGAGAAAACAAGACCGGCTTTTTTAAGAGTGTCAATATATTCGGTGTTAACTTCATATCTGTGTCTGTGGCGTTCTGAAATTTTTGTGGAGCCATATGCTTCATAAGCTTTTGTTCCTTTTTTGATATGGCAATCATAAGCACCCAACCTCATTGTGCCACCATATCCTTTTACATCTTTTTGTTCAAGCATTAAATCAACAACCGGATAAGGTGAATTTTCGTCAAATTCAGTTGAGTTTGCATCTTTTAATCCGGCAACATTACGGGCATATTCAGTAACAGCGCATTGCATTCCCAAACAGATTCCTAAGAACGGAAGATTGTTTTCTCGGGCATATTTTATGACATTGAGTTTGCCTTCAATTCCACGAATTCCAAATCCTCCCGGAACAATTACTCCGTCAACGTCTGATAAAAGCTCTTTGCATTTTGTCTCTTCAACACAGTCCTCTGAATTTATCCATTTTATTTCTGTTTTTGAGTCAAATTCATATCCTGCGTGTTTAATAGATTCAACAACTGAGATGTATGCATCGGAAAGTTTTGTGTATTTTCCAGCAATCGCTATTTTGAGTGTGTTTTTAGGATGATTAATCTTGTCAACAAGGGTCCGCCAGTTCGTCAAATCAGCATCTCTATCTTGTGTTAATAGTAATTTTAAAACTACTTCTGCAAACTTTTGCTCCTCAAGCGCAAGCGGTACTTCATAAATACTCTTCATATCCCTGCATTCAATAACCGCTTCTTTTGAAACAGAACAGAATAGCGCTAATTTGTCCTTTTCTGTTTTTGGAATTGGTTTAGAAGTCCTGCAAACAAGGATTTCAGGCTGCAATCCATAGCTTCTCAATACGTTTACACTATGCTGAGAAGGTTTTGTTTTCAGTTCCCCTGAGGTTGGCAAGTAAGGCAAAAGTGTGCAATGAATATTTATTGCATTTCCGATTCCGGCTTCAGTTTTGAATTGTCGAATGGATTCTATGAATGGCAAAGATTCGATGTCCCCGATAGTTCCGCCGATTTCAATTATTTGAAAATCCGGTTTGAAGTGCTTTTGAGCCTTTATAATTCTTGATTTTATTTCGTTGGTAATATGTGGAATCACTTGGACGGTTGCGCCTAAATAATCCCCTTTTCTTTCCTTCTGAATAACAGTTTGGTAAACGCTACCTGATGTCACATTGCTGATTTGAGAAAAGTTTGTATCAATAAATCTTTCGTAATGTCCCAAATCCAAGTCTGTTTCAGCGCCATCATCCGTAACAAAGACTTCTCCGTGTTGGAAGGGACTCATTGTTCCGGGGTCTACATTTA
>CAKVMU010000236.1 GCA_934773085.1 uncultured Candidatus Melainabacteria bacterium | reverse complement strand
GCCATTTTGTTCTCCTTTCGTGGTACAAGCGGGAGATTCCCTTCCACGTTATTTTGTATTTCTTTTGTTATTTATTATAATTTTTGAATCTGTTTGTATTCCAATTCAACCGGAGTTTCACGACCGAATATTGAAACCATAGCTCTTAATTTAGCCTTATCAGGGTAAACTTCAGTAATGTCACCCACAAATTCTGCAAACGGTCCTGAAATAATTCTAACCTTTTCACCCACCTTAACATCCATTTCAACTTTCTGAGTTTGAGTTGTAGAGCGGTGAATAATCTTTTTAATTTCGCTTTCCTTTGCCGGAATTGGTTTTTTAGCAGAACCAACGAATTTAGTAACACCGGCAGTGTGTCTTACAACATACCAGCTATCTTCGTCCATAATCATTTCTACCAAAACATATCCAGGGAAGATTTTCTCTTCTTTTTCCTGTTTTCTGCCATTTTTAATTTGGGTAACAGTTTTCTGAGGAACTTCAACTCTGAAAATCTTGTCTGCCATATTCATGTATTCAATACGTTTTTCAAGATTACTTTTAACTTTATTTTCGTAACCAGAATAAGTATGTACAATATACCAACGTTTTTGGTTTTTCTTGTCAGAAGAAACTTCAGTTTCAGCTTGTGTTTCTTCAGTTAACTCTTCATTTACGATATTTTCGTCTTTTTCACTCATTATTCTTACCCTTTATGGTTAAATATTAACTAAAATTTTGACAACAATGCATTGAATATTATATCTACAATATAAATAAAAACAGTAAATATAAAAACAATTGCAACTACAAACGCAGTTTCTACCACAACCTGATGTTTTTCCGGCCAAGTAATCTTGCCCCATTCAGTTTTTACGCCTTTAAAATAAGTGATAACACTGTCTTGCAATTTTCCTAAGTTGTCGTTCATATTATATCCTTTTTATAAATCGCGCCCTGAAGGACTCGAACCCTCGACATCCGGTTTTGGAGACCGACGTTCTACCAACTGAACTAAGGACGCCTGTGGGTAATTGATACCCAAATGCAGATTATTCGGGTTTGCAAGCTTTCATTCTGTTTTTAAATCCTTATGGATTTAGTCACTGCACAAAGCTTTCGCAACTTACGGGCTTGCTCGCTTACGCTCGACATCGCCCTACCGAAAATCTGCCTATTTTGTTTCCTTGTGAGATGTGTGTTTTTTACAAGTTGGGCAGTATTTGCTAAGTTCTAATCTGTCCTTTGTATTCTTCTTATTTTTAACTGTTGTATAGTTTCTTTCTTTGCAATCTTCACAAGCAAGAACTACCATTCTGTCGTTTTTACCTTTGATACCCATTTTGTTTTTCCTTTATATTTATTACCTTTGTTACAATTTCAAACCTTTTTAAAATAGAATGTGTAAAACACATTCTTTCATAAATCGGCGTATACATAGATACTAAAATAAACATAAATAAATTGCAAACCGTTTGTGAAGTTTTTTTAATTGTGGTAGTATGCAAGAAAAAAGGGAGAATGAATTATGATAAAATCTGTAATTTTGGCAGCCGGAAAAGGCACAAGAATGAAATCTGACAAGCCAAAAGTTTTACATACAATTTTTGACAAAACTTTGTTGGGATACATTATTGATGCAGTTAACAAAACTGGATTAGCTGATGAAAACTTTGTTATAGTTGGACACCAAGCTGAAAGAATGGAAGAATTTCTTAAAAATAATTATCAAAATGCTAAACCGGTTCTTCAATCACCGCAACTTGGAACTGGACACGCTGTTAGTATGGTAGTACCATATCTTAAAGATTTTAAAGGCGAGGTTATCATCTTAAATGGAGACTTGCCGTTAATTAGACCGGAAACGATTAAAGAAATCATTGAATCTCATCACGCAAGCAACTCTGATTTAACAATAATGAGCGCTATTTTTGATGACCCAACCGGCTACGGAAGAGTTATAAAAAACAAAGACGGACATGTTGAAGCAATCGTTGAAGAAAAAGATACTACACCTGAGCAAAAAGCCGTAAAAGAAATCAACGCTGGTGTATATGTTTTAAATTGGGAGAAAATCAGTCCTGCTTTTTCTGATTTAAAAAGCGACAATGCTCAAGGCGAATATTATCTTACAGACATAGTTAAGTGGGCAAACAACAAGAATATGAATGTCAAAGCATATATTTTAAAAGATAATGAGGAGTTATTTGGAATCAACTGCAAAGCACAACTTGCCGAAGCCTCAAAAATGATGAACAGAAGAGTAATCAATAAACATCTTGAAAATGGAGTCCAAATAATTGATCCAGATACAACTTGGATAAGTCCGGAAA
>CAKVMU010000235.1 GCA_934773085.1 uncultured Candidatus Melainabacteria bacterium | reverse complement strand
GCTATAGTGCTGACATTCCTATTAATATATACAACAGTACAGATGACGAAGAGAAGATGCTTAAATTGATTGAGCGGGTAATCTCATCCGGTCACTATTCAACAATTGAGCATATTCAAGTGACATTTGCGATTTCTAACGTGTCACGTGCATGCACGCACCAACTTGTCAGACACAGACATATGTCTTTTTCTCAAAAATCTCAAAGATATGTTAAAGAAAAAGGTCAGTTTGATTTCATAATTCCGCCAACTATTGACAGAAATCCGGAATTGAAAGAAAAATTTGTCAAATTCATGGATGAAATTTCTAAAGTTTATTGCGAATTTACAGAAGCAGGAATTCCGGCAGAAGATGCAAGAGCAGTTTTGCCAAATGCTGCAGCAACATCCATTGTCGCAAGTTTGAATTTGCGTGAAATGATTCACCTTGCAAACCTCAGACTCTGCACCAGAGCTCAATATGAAATAAGAACAATGGTTAAAATGATGTGCGAAGCTCTCGTTGCGGAAGAACCTTGGTTAAAACCTTACCTTGTACCTAAATGTGAACGTTTAGGTTTCTGTGACGAAGATAAATCATGCGGCAGAATGCCTGTAAGAGAAAAATAGGAAAGATTCTAAGATGAAAAAGGGTTTGACTATACTAACACTCCTGCTTTTGGCATTTGCAGCCGTGTATGCGTATCTTTTCCCTTCAAACGAATTTGTTGAGGGAGATTTGTACGATGAAATTCTTAACCGTGGAGTTTTGAAAGTCGGAATTAATCCGAACTCAAAACCGTTTGGTTATTATGACGATAAAGGTCAAATCGTTGGATATGACGCTGATTTGGCACATTATATAGCACAATATATAGTAAAAAGTCCTGACAGACTCAAAATTATACCGGTTACCCCAGCAAACAGATTGATTAAAGCTTCCACCGGCGAAGTTGATATTGTAATTTCAACCGTGACAATAACTCCACAAAGAGAGAATGTTGTAGGATTTTCAATTCCTTATGACACAGCAGGACAAGCGGTGTTGGTGTCTTCTTCAAGCTCAATCGGAGCATTGTCTGATTTGGCAGGACAAAATGTCGGTGTAATTTTCGGTACAACAGCAGAAAAGAATATGAAAAACCTTGTTCCGACTGCCAATCTTTTAGGATTCAGAAGTTATCCGGAAGCGTACCAAGCATTGAAAAAAGGGCAGATTAATGCAATAACGTCTGATGATACTATTTTAAGCAGATTCGCTATTGATGATAAAAGCGTGAAGCTTCTACCTAAACGTTACTCCAAAGAACCTTACGGAATTGCTTTTAAGAAGGGTGCGTCTGCCAACAAGTTAAAAGAGAATCTGGACTTTGCAATAAAAGATATGCAGAGAAAAAACGTCATTCCTCGTTTACGTAAAAAATGGAATGTCGGAATTTAGATTATTGATGCGGTAAATCAAAGATTTACCGCATCCTACGTCTGTTATCGGGGTGCAAGTGTACGCACCCTACCGACTAAAACCCTCTCCCGCCACTTCGTGCCACCCTCTCCGTAGGAGAGGGAATAATGAACTCTTCAACCTTTCAACTCTTCAACTAAAAATCACCAAGCTGGTAGTTCCAACCAACCAGCCCTATACATTTACCACCATTTACCCCCGCAATGACGTCAAGCCGGTAGTTACAACCTACCAACCCTATACATTTACCCCCCTTTTTAGTTCTCGTCATCGAGGCTTAGGACTGCCATAAATGCTTCTTGAGGAACTTCGACTCTGCCGATTGCTTTCATACGCTTTTTACCACGTTTTTGTTTTTCAAGAAGTTTACGCTTACGGGAAATATCACCACCATAACATTTATCAAGCACGCTTTTTCTAAGTGCTTTAATATTTGTTCTGGCAATTACTCTTCCGCCAATCGCAGCCTGTATCGGAACTTCGAACATTTGTCTCGGAATAATAGTCTTAAGTTTTTCGGTCAATTTTTGTCCGATATAATACGCATTGTCTTCGTGACAGATAACTGATAGAGCATCCACAACTTCCCCGGCAAGCATTACATCCAACTTAATCAGTTTAGAACGTTTGTATTCCGCAAATTCATAATCCAAACTCGCATACCCTTTTGTTCTGGATTTGAGTTGGTCATAAAAATCTGTAATTACTTCACTCAGAGGTATGTGATAAATCAAATCTACACGAATTTTGTCCAAATAATTCATATTAATAAATATGCCACGTTTTGTTTGACACAAGTCCATCAACGTACCGACATAATCGTTCGGTGTAATAATGGAAACTTTTACATAAGGCTCTTCAATATAATCTCTGTACTGAGCGGCAGGCAAATTCGCCGGATTATCAATCTCAACGAC
>CAKVMU010000234.1 GCA_934773085.1 uncultured Candidatus Melainabacteria bacterium | reverse complement strand
GTAATTACGTCAATGGAAGAACCTCTTGGAAGAGCAGTCGGTAACTCTCTTGAAATTGTTGAGTCTATTGAATTTTTGAAAGGAAACATCAAAGAAGGCGATGTTGCCGAATTAACATATTCTTTTGCAGCAATCGCACTACTTCAACTTGGTTTATACGAAACTCAAGCCGAAGCAATTGCTTATCTGAAAGAATTGGTAGAATCCGGCAAGGCATTGGAAAAATTCAAAGAATTGATTGCAGCACAAGGTGGTGACCCTAAAATAGTCGATAACTATGATATGTTTGCACTTCCTGCATACAAAGTGGAGTGTGAATCTAAGAAAAATGGTTATGTTAATAACATTGATGCATACAAAATTGCTTACGGTTGCAAAATTTTAGGTGCCGGCAGAGATAAAAAGACCGACCCAATTGATTACAGCGTTGGTATCTTCCTTAACAAAAAGAGCGGCGAAGCTGTTAAAAAAGGAGAGGTCCTTTACACAATTTATTCTAATGACTCTGAGAAAACAAAAATTGCTCAAAAATATTGTGATGAAGCATTCTCTATCAATGAAAACAAACCTTCTCATAATAATATGATTTACAAAATTATCAGACAAGACGAGGACGAAGATGTATAATAAAAAAATGCAATATGTTATAAAATCCGTACCGACAGACGACAAGCAAGCTCTTGAGAATTTGCTGAACGAAATGTCCGAGCAAGGATGGGATTTATATACAATGCACGAAATTGAAAACGAATCTTCAATTGATTTCAATTGTATTTTTACAAGAGAAAGACAAGAAGAGGATTCTACGGACTTGGATGATATTGTTAATATCACAAGTTTCAAATACAGAATGGAAAAAATGCTTGCAGCGCCTTCCAGTCCTTATGCATCTTGCAAAGAGATTCAGTTAAAAATTTCTAACCAGAAAGAGCGAATCAAAAAGATAAAATCTCAATTGGAAAGCGACAACTTGTCCATTGAAGATAAGAATAGACTTAACACACAGATGTCTGATGAATTAAGACAATTGGACTCTCTAAAACAATCGCTCGTCAACGAAATTTCTCCAGAAACGATGTATTCAACGATAAAAGAAGAAAAATTTGTCGTTAATCTGTCAGAAGAAATTCTGGACATAGTTTCAATGGAACAGAACGACAATTTACTTTCCGAAACGGTAAAAATTCGTCAGGAACTTACTGACAAACTTGGTTATGTAATTCCACATATTCATTTTCACAATAGTGATGATTTAAATCAAAACGAATTTTGTATAAAAATACACGACGTAGAAGTCTTTCGTTCCGTTGCGTTTCCGGGATATAATGCGTTTTTCAAAAACGATTTGAAAGGATATAAAATTGGAGAAGATGATATCTCTGTTAATGATGAAATTACCGGAAAAAGACTTGTTTGGATTAAACAGGAAAAAGTCAAAGATTTTTGGTTAAGAGGCTTGTCTGCTGTAGAATTCATCGGACGTGCAGTTAAATACATTGCAGTCAAAGAAGTTTCTGACATTATGGACTACAACGATATTAACAAATATGTTGAAATAGTCCTTGAAAACAACTCTTTTCTTGTTGATAACATCATTCCAGACTTCATTACTGCAGCGGATTTGAAGTATCTTTTGACCTGTTTAATCAGAGAAAAAGTATCTGTTAAAAACATAATCTACTTGTTTGAAAAGATTAATGATTATGCAAACGAACCAACAAAAGAAGACTTGTTGGACAAAGTTCGACTGGCTTTTTCTAAACTAATCGTAAAAGATTTAGCGGTTGATGGAGAACTTAAAGTTATAGAATTTTCTGATGAAACATTGGATAAAATTTCCGGATTTTTCAATGAAGAAGACGGCGAATCTATTATAAGAATTGATGCAAATGATGTTCAGGAAATAGCAGAAAAAATAAACAAGTTTGTTAAATCAAAAAAGTTGGAACAACCGGTTCTTGCGGTACCAATGGATTTGAGACACATGATATTTGTTATTCTATCAGAGTTTGTTCCGGACATCACAGTCCTTGCGAACGAAGAACTCGTTAGTGAATGCAATATCAAGTTTATTGGTAAAGTGTAAAGAAGTCTTGTTTTTTGTTGACATTATTATTTCTTTTGTGATACATTAACATTAAATAGGAGGTATCAATGAGAATAGCAAGTGTTAACAGTTATAGAATGACAAATGCGTACAAAACGCAAAATTCTAAATTTACAGGTTTTTATAATAGCAGTTACAATAATACGGAAAAACAAACAGTTCCTTCTCCAAGTTTTAAAGGTAATTTCTTTAAAATTGCCGGTGGGATTGCAGGTTTAGCGGCTATAACACTGCTTGCACCAGGTGCAGTACTTATTGGTTTAGGTGGACTAGGTGTTATAC
>CAKVMU010000233.1 GCA_934773085.1 uncultured Candidatus Melainabacteria bacterium | reverse complement strand
AGTCTGTCTTCTCCACCGAGAATGTACGGATTTTCTAAAAAAGCGTTGGTAATCTTTTCGTATTTAGAGTCTGTGAATAGATTCATAAACCCGATTAACATATTTTTGAGTGGCATAGAGAGAATTGGCACGCCACAACCATCCGTCGTGATAGGATAACTGACCAACGGGGACGTATTTACCCCCCCGCAACCATCCGTTGTGATAGGATGACTGACTGAAACTTCGCACAACGCATTAATTTTGTTTTTTACGGCAATTTGAAGTGGGTGAGTTGGTTCATCATATGTTCCTAAGTCCCAATGTTTAAGTTTGCATAAAGCCAAAAATCCGATGTGTTTTCCGGAACAGTTGTTATGTATTGCGCTTGCACTTTTGCCCATAATAAGCATCTTATCTTGCATTGTTCTTGAAAGCGGTTCATGGACTCCACATTTCAGGTAACTCTCGTCGAGTTCTATCTTTTTTAGAATTTCTAAACCTGTTTCAATATGGCAATCTTCTCCGGCATGAGAGCCACAAATTAGCGCAAGTTCTTTTGAAGTTAAATTGTAGACTTTGTCTGCACCGTAATCTATTAGAAGGCTTGCTTGAAGCGGTTTTGCACAGGAGCGCAGGTAGTATGGTGTCTCGTCACAAAAAGAATCAAGCTTTGAATATTGCACAAAGCTGAATGTATGAAATTCTTCAATTAATCCGTCCCTAATGTAGTTTACACGCATGTTATGACTCTTTGTGGTCTTTTATGAATGTTAAAAGGGCATCCATTTTCTGTTTAAGAATCTCGTTCTCTTCTTTAAGTCGAGTGTTTTCCACTCTAATATCGTAGTTTTCTTTTTCAAGAGTGTAAGTCGGCACTTCGTCCGGATTCAGAGAAAATCTTTTTCCGGCTTCTTCCTTCATAAAAATAATACTCTTAACGTCTTTTTCTTCTACAAATCCCATTTGAACCATTAATTCGGCGATGAAAACGTGTTTTCCTGCTTCGTTCATCTCCTGCTGTTTGTTAAGCACTTCATCTAATTGCTCAATGGTCATTTTTCCTGCACGGATAAAATATTCACCGGTTCTGTATTTACCTGCAATGAAACCGGCTGTGGCGCTTACCAATTTTGGGACGGCACTTGAGAAAAATCCTGAGGTTTTGCAGAATGTAAACGCTTTGGAAACTTCTTCCATCGTAAAGTTGTTTTCAATCGCAATTTCAATTAGGGACATACCTTTTGAACAGCAATTTAAGAAAGTGTAAATACTGTCGTCAAACTTGGATTCCTTTGTAAGAAGTTCGTTTTGTCCCAAATCAGACAAATCGGGTATATAGATGTGGAACAGTTCTCCTCTTTCAACATCCAAAAATTCGTTACTCAAATATGTATTCAAATCTTCAGAAAGATTCAGAAAAACAATTTGCTTAATCCACAGTGGGAACGCAAGAATTTTTTCCATAAAACCTAAAAATAAGCTTTTGCTCATAAAAAATCCCCTTATTTATGACATCATTTACCCTGTTTATATGATGTCGACAATGCTATTATAACATAAGATGTTGTAAGTAAATATTTGTAAAGGAAGCTTCACATATGGGCATGGACGGATTATCAATCGCAAATACCGGCGTCATCAAAGAATCGACGTCTGCTGACTTTGCAAATCGTGCCGAACAAATCGTTCAGTCCGACCCAACGAACGATTCAAAGCAGGTTCAGACGATGAGTACGAACAGACGTGTCCGTGAAAAAGATGAAGACGAAGAGGGACAAAGAAAACAGCAGGAACAAGAGGCTCGTGAAAAACAAAACGAGTTCCAAGATGGGCTTGTAGAAGAGGTTGAGTCTGATTCTGAAGAGGAACAGGGGTTCGATATCGAAGAACTCGAAAACCCTAATAAAGATTTTTATGTCAAATTAAACTCAAAAGATGATATAATAGAATTATATGATAGTGCAACCGATAGGTTAATCGAAACGATATCGGGGAACGAATTAAGAGAGCTTGTCAGAAAGCTTAATATGGCATCAGGTATATTTGTGAATAAGAAGGTGTAAATGCCGATAAATCCGTATAGCAAATACATAAAACAATACCAGACTAATAATATAACAACAGCAACTCCGGAAAAGTTGATGATTATGCTGTTTGATGGTGCTATACAATTTTTGCAAAAAGCAAAAACGGCAATTGAAGAGAAAAATCTTCAGGAACGTTCTGTTAATATTGAATCAGCCCGTAAAATTATAAGAGAGCTAATGCGTACTATTGATTTGGAAAACGGTAACGATGTATCCAAACAGTTATTTAGATTATACAATCGTATGGCAATGAAGCTTATCAAAGCAAATGTTTCAAGAAATGCCGGCATGATTGAAGAGGTTGTCGAAGATTTGACAAACATCAGGTGGGGCTTCCAAAAAGCTATAGAGATTCAAAGCGGCATTACTA
>CAKVMU010000232.1 GCA_934773085.1 uncultured Candidatus Melainabacteria bacterium | reverse complement strand
GATTAGGACCGGTACCCAGAGCAACGATAACGGTATCTACGTCTAAATCAACATAACGTCCGGTTCCGACAGGTTTTCTTCTTCCGGAATCATCTGGTTCGCCAAGTTCCATAATCTCAAACTTCATGCCGGTTACATAACCGTTTTCACCAAGAATCTCACAAGGAGCCTGAAGGAATTTAAATATAACACCTTCTTCTTTCGCATGTCTTATTTCTTCCAATCTTGCCGGAAGTTCGGATTCAGTTCTTCTGTAAACGATATACACATTTTCAAACCCAACTCTTACAGCAGTTCTTGCCGCATCCATCGCTACGTTTCCGCCACCGATGACAGCAACAGATTTACCAACTTTCAGTGGTGTAGCAGCTTCGGAATCATTCGCATGCATCAAGTTAACTCTTGTTAAAAATTCATTTGCAGAAAATACACCATTTAAATTTTCACCTTCAATATGCATCATTTTCGGAAGTCCTGCACCGGAGCAGATGAATATCGCATCAAATCCGTCTTCTTTCAACTGTTTAAGTGTAATTGATTTTCCGGCAATTACGTTTTTCTCAAACTTAACCCCCATTTTTTTGAGGTTATCCAATTCTCTATCCAATACTTTTCTTGGCAATCTAAACGGAGGAATTCCGTATCTCAACACCCCGCCAAATTGATGCAACGCTTCAAAAACAGTGACATCATGTCCGGCTTTTCTCAAGTCCGAAGCAGCAGTAATTCCCGCACAACCGGAACCAATAATTGCAACCTTTTTGCCGCTTGGAATAATTGTAACTTCCTCTGGAGAAGTGTTGTCACCGACATATCTTTCCAATGCTCCAATTGCAACAGCCTCACCTTTTATCCCAAGGATGCAATTTCCTTCACATTGTCTTTCCTGCGGACAAACTCTGCCACAAACAGACGGAAGCATGCTTGTTTGACGGATTATATCGCCCGCTTCTTTTAAATTATCTTCCTTTAGCGCCTTTATAAAATCCGGAATATGGATATTAACCGGACAACCCTTCACACATCTTGGATTTTTACAACTCAAACATCTTGAAGCCTCTTCTTTAACCTGCTCCGGAGTAAGGTTTTCTTCCACCGGTTCGAAATTGTGTCTTCTGATTAATTTGTCCTGTTCTTTTGGTTTTTGGCGCATAGTAAGCTCTCCTTTTTACAACAACAAGTATAACAAAAAATGCTTTTATTGTATAATAGATTTTATGAAAAATATTATTTTTATCTTTGGAACACGTCCGGAAATCATAAAGCTTGCTCCGGTAATACTTACACTAAAAAAATATCCTGAATTGTACAATGTTATCATATGTAACACTGAACAACAAAAGGAGCTTTCAAACCAAACCCTTGCATACTTTGGACTAAAAGCAGACATCAACCTTGATTGTATGAGAGCAAACCAATCACTGTCATCTGTTCAAGCCAGAATTTTGACATCTTTGGATGAAGTTTTTCAGAACAATAAAATTGATGCCACCATCGTTCAAGGCGATACAATGACGGTTTTGTGCGGAGCTTTAACAAGTTTTTACCACAAGATTCCGGTTTATCATGTTGAAGCAGGACTTCGCTCATATGATATTTATGAACCGTTTCCGGAAGAAGTTATGCGCCAAATGACATCCCGTGTCGCAGCGCTGCATTTTGCTCCGACTGAGGTTAACAAAAAAGCATTGCTACGTGAAAATATTGATGAAAAGCAAATATTTGTTGTTGGAAATACCGTTATTGATGCCTTGTTCTGCCTTTCTGACAAAATAATAGAAGATTCCAAAAGATTTTTTGAAGATAAAAGCATTAAAATTGATGACAAGTTAGTGCTCATCACTGCTCATCGTCGTGAAAACCACGGAGAAAGAATCGATAGAATTATCAATGCTATCGAACACTTAGCAGAAAAATACAATGACCATACATTTGTAATTCCGGTTCATCCGAATCCAAATGTCAGAGATAAAATTTACAGCAAACTCGGCAACTTTGAAAACATTCATTTATTGCCACCGCTTGATTATCCGTATCTTGTGTATCTGATGAAACACGCAAAACTTATCTTGACAGACTCAGGCGGAATACAGGAAGAAGCTCCGTCCTTTGCTTGTCCGGTGCTTGTTATGAGATACGAAACCGAGCGAAAAGAAGGCGTTGATGCCGGAGTGTCAAAATTGGTTGGTGCTGATTATGACAAGATTATTTCCGAAAGTGAAAAAATTCTTTCATCCTCATTCGACTCAACCCGACTCAAAGCTCAAAACCCATATGGGGACGGAACTGCATCTCAAAAAATCGAGCAAATAATCCGAGAAGCTTAAAACCGGCTTGCGAGGTTTCACGTCATCTGTTATCATGATAGTGGAATAAGATTACAGAGGCGATGATGCCGGCTAAAAAATCAAAAAAAATTACCCCGGAAAATTATTTGAAGTATTACTAC
>CAKVMU010000231.1 GCA_934773085.1 uncultured Candidatus Melainabacteria bacterium | reverse complement strand
ACCAAGAACTGTTTCCTGTGCGATTCTGATTTTTTCATTTCCGTCATAAAGCTTGTGAGAAATGCTCTTAGCCCAATCACTGTTGCCTTCAATATCAGTTGTAAGAAGGTATACAGGGCAAGTTCCGAACAATTCAGGCTCAACCTTGAATGCTTTAACTTTAACTTTTTCACCGAAAGTGTCAACGTCAACAACGATACCTGTATCAATTAGATAATCATAGTATTTTCTGATATATGCGACTTCAACATTTCCTGAGTGATCGATTCTCTGGTCATAATAACCGTAAGACCAAAGCATTGTTACACCAACCATTGGCATTTGTAAGTAACCAGCTGATAGCATGTGTGAACCAGCTAAAAATCCTAAACCGCCTGAATAAGTTTTAAGCGATTGATCCATTGCTATTTCCATTGAGAAATAAGCTACATTTGGTAATGTCATAATTTTTTAACCTTTTTTATGTGTACTACTAAAGGACTATATAAAGCCCCCATAAATATATACCAACAAAATAATTTTTAATCAATACAATTTGTTTCAAAAGCACTAATCAAAACTGATAGCGTACCTGTAAACCTTGCTCTCTCAACGACATGCAAGTGTTAAGAAATGTTACAAAATAATTCTTTAGAATTACTCCTATATAATTAAGAAAATTTATATAATTATTTATTATATAATATTCATTATAGGATTAAACAAGGAGAAAATTATGTTAACAGGGCCTTTTTTGGACAGAAATTGGATGGGAGAAAATAAGGATTACGCTTCTTCTGATATAGTAATGTTAGGATTACCGTTTGATGGAACGGTTTCATATCGCCCTGGTTCAAGATTTGCTCCGGAACAAATAAGATTGGCAAGCTGGGGTTTGGAAGAATATTCGCCTTATTTTAATAAACATTTGGAAGATTGTAATTTTCATGATGCCGGCGATTTAGAGTTTCCGCTAGGAAATACGCAAGGCTCTCTTGATTTGATAGAAAAGAATGTAAGAGAAATCTATAAGGATGGCAAAAGAGTGTTCGGTATCGGTGGTGAACACTTAGTAACATTGCCGGAAATTCAAGCTGTATCGGAATTTTATAAAGATTTAGCAATTGTTCACTTTGATGCTCATACTGATTTGAGAGAGGAGTATCTTGGTGAAAAACTTTCGCATTCTGCAGTAATAAGACACAGCGCAGATATCGTGGGTTTTGAAAACTTGAAACAAATCGGTATTCGCTCTGGCATGAAAGAAGAGTTTGAATTGATGAAAAAGCATGGAACATTAATTCACGAACATCACGAATTGGATTGTTTTAAAGATAAAAAGATTTTTGTTACTGTGGATTTGGATGTACTTGATACTTCAATTATGCCGGGAACAGGAACTCCGGAAGCCGGCGGATTGACGTTTAAAGAACTTGTTGGATGGTTCAAATATCTTTCTAACTTCAATATTGTTGGAGCTGATGTTGTTGAGCTTGCACCTGACTATGATTCATCAGGTGTGTCAACTGCAGTTGCGACAAAGGTTATCAGAGAACTCTTGATGGCAATGTAAGACTATTTTTCAGTTTTTTTAATATAATCGTTCAAAAAGAGTGAAAGCATGCTTTCATTCTTTTTGACATTACGAGTTTTTTCGATTCCGCTGCTAACTTTTTCGAGCTCTTTGTCTACTTGTTTGATTTCATCCTGAAGCTTAATTTTTTTCATAACTTCTGAAGATTGTTTGTCTTTTAAATTCAAGTATCGTTCTTGGTTTGCTTCCAATCTCTGAGCTGATTTTTTATATTCTTTTTGGCAATATTTTGTTACGTCTGGTTTGATTTTCCCGTCAGTGTATTCATTAAGAGTTTCCGAAACTTGTACCGGCCAGTATCTGAACGGTCCGCCCAGTTTCTCTTTTAAAATCATATCGGCGACAAAGTTGACTTGTTTATTTGTGTTGAACGGCATTTGCGGATGGTATTTCAAAAACTCACTGTAAGGACGGGTTTTGCGTTTTTCGTTGCAATCAGCGCATAAAATAATTCCGTTTTTAGCTTGGTCGGCTCCCCCCATTGAGCGTGGAACAATGTGTTCAAAGCTACTCATAGAAGGTAAAAGAATGGATTCAATAATTTTTGCATCAGAATAATGACGATTATGAGCAAAAGCTAAAAAAGAATCTTTTGTCATAAATGTTTTTGGAACTTGGCTTAATTCGTCAAAGATTTTGAATTTAAGTTTTTCCAGATTTTTTGATTTAAGAGCATTTTCATACATATCTCTTGTTAGCTGAACACGGGCTTCTGAATCTCTTTCTGTACTGTAAAGGTTATCAGCATTTTGCTTAAGTTCGTTGATTTCATCTTCTGTGAATGCCTTGGTTTTCTTTAGAATGTTTTCAATATTATCATAATGATAGTTTAATTTTTCACGCATTTCTGCCCTTTGGAGCAAATCTTTCATTGTGTGG
>CAKVMU010000230.1 GCA_934773085.1 uncultured Candidatus Melainabacteria bacterium | reverse complement strand
GATGTCTGGATATGATAATCCGGAATATTCTGAAGAGGCTGAAAAAAATTATAAAACTGCTATGGAAATTTATTTAAAAGAAAATCTTCCGGACAAAGCAGAGGATATGAGAAGACAAATTAAGCATCTTAATTCAAACTTGAGCTTAAGATAGAACTGATATCTTCGTCTTGAATTCCTTTATAATTAATCCTGCCGGATGTAATTGGTTGTCTGTAATCAGATTTGTTTATTGAACGAGCTTCTACGATAACGGATGGAGGAAGAATCGACCATTTGTATAAAGCTGTAGACATTCTTCTGTAGAATTTATCGAGCCATTCTTGCTTTTGTTCTTTTGAGATGTTGTTTTTCTTTTCGTATACAAACTCTGCTGCCATTAAGTCCTTATATGACTCATTTTTGTTTTCGACTCTCCAGATTATTTCATCAAGAAATTCGTATGGCATCAATGCATCTTCTGCACAAAGAGTTTTGCCTGTTTTAGGGTCAATAGCAAGCTCTGCTCCGGGTCTTTTGAGAATTACTGATTCAGGAATTGCATTTTTAATTTCTCGATTTTGGTTTAACCAGCGTGCAAATGCAAATAATTTAGTTTTAGGAACATCTGCGATTGGTGCAAATCCGCCTGACATATCTCCGTTTATAGTTGCGTAGCCCATATATAGTTCTGATTTATCAGAGGTCGCAATCGGAATACATGATGAAAATTCGTTAGAGATTCCCCACAAAAACATTGCTCTTGAACGAGCTTGGATGTTATCCGGTGTAAATGAAAGTTTATATCTGCCATCCCATTTTTTCTCAATTTCTTTGAAAAGTTCATCCAAACAATTAGTGGTTGTGTCAACCATAGGTTTAATTGAAGCTTCTATAAAATTGATTCCCAGATTGTTAGCCAATTCTTCCGCATCGGATTTACTTTCTTTGCTGGTAAGTTTTGATGGCATAGAAACACCGAAAACATTTTCTTTACCTATTGCATCTGCTAATAATACAGCGCTGACTGTTGAATCCAAGCCGCCTGAAAGCCCGAGTACAGCTCTTTTGAATCCACACTTATTGAAATAATCCCTTATTCCTTGAAGAATCGTTTTGTAAGTTCGTTCCAAATCAGACTCGTATTCAAGTGTAAACACTTTTTGTTCATTTAGTGATTTTTCTAGCCCTTTTGTGAGCGGATAAATTTTTCCGATGCCTTTGAGAGGATTTGTTATTGTAAATTGTTCTTCAAAAGACTTTGCACGTGTTATTAGTTCTCCATTACTGTTGAAAACTCTGCTTGAGCCGTCAAAAGAAATGTTGTCAATTGCGCCGACTTGGTTAACGTACACGATTGGCGTTTTGTATTCCGAAGAAATATATGAGAGCATATTGTGTTTTAGCTGCTCTTTTTTCGCTCTGGTCGGAGAGGCGGAACAATTGATAAACACTTCCGCACCCGCTTTATAAAGTTCTTCAATGGGGTCTTTTGAGTATAAATTCTTTTCGAAGAATGATTTATTATTCCAACAATCTTCGCATATAGAAATTCCGTACTTGATACCATTTAACTCATAAATTTTAGAACAATTTTTAATCTCATTTGTATCAAAATTTCCAAGTGTTTCGGCAGGTTGAACCCCTGTAATCGGAGAGGGTTCTATGTATCTGTAGTCATTGAATTCGGAGTATGTAGGCAGTAGAGATTTTCTGACAATTCCTTCTATTTTACCGTTGCGGAGGATTGCTACGGAATTGTAAAATCTTTTGCCTTCCGCATCTTTCTTTCTTGGTTCTACAAAGCCGACAAGGGCTGCAGTTTCTTTTGTGATTTTTGCAAGTCCTTTTAACCATTTTACGTTTTCTTCCACTATAAACGGATGGCGGTCAATTGTATCTTCAATCGGATAGCCCATTAGCGCTAATTCCGGAAATACTACCATGTCTAAGCCGATTTTTTCTGAATATTTAATGTATTTCGCAATTTTTTTTGCATTTAATTCAAGATTGCCGGCAGTCGGATTTATCTGTACCATTCCTATAAAACCGCTTCCTTTTGTGAAATCTTTAATGTTTGAGGTTATCTTTTCGTCAATTTGTTCAGCAAAAATTAACTTCTTATCAGCTATTTCTAAATATTCAAAACTCATATTATTTGTATCGGTCATGTAAAATTCTCCTTTCTCTATTTTATTACCCGCAAGAAGCATTCGCAAGAGCATGTACTTTTGGTTTCCGGCATGTAAAAATTCGTGTGTTTTTGATATAATACTAAGTATGTGGAGTGTTCTTTTTTGAATTACTGAAAGACATTAGCCTATTTGTAAACAAATGTTAAAAATGCTCTTTTGTAATAGCAAAAAATAATTTTTCAATGACTTTTTATATATAGTACCGGGTAGGGGTTCGTATGATAAAAGCAGTAAATTTGGCACAACAAAGTTTTAAAGCTGAGCCTGAGAACAAAGTGAAGG
>CAKVMU010000229.1 GCA_934773085.1 uncultured Candidatus Melainabacteria bacterium | reverse complement strand
TCTAACGACAATGACACCGGAGGACGGAGTTATGAAGAGAGATTGGAGAGGTTAAAAACATGTTTTTTTGCGTACACATACCCGTCCGATAAATTGCCGAGTTTTATGCAAATGGAAGACCTTTTTCCACTGAGATATGACACAAATACACATCAGTTAATGATGACAAATCCGTCATATTCGCTTGATGGAACGCCTTTGAGTCATTGGGAAAATTTATTCACAAAAGAAGATGGCAGGAACTACAACCGACAAGTCGGGGAAATCTTTGCATACGCTCTTAATATGGTGTAATCGTAGGAGTATAGTGCGTTTTATACTTAGTCGTGTCAGCCGCAGCCGTGGCATAATCGTTCTTTTTGTCATTAAGTTTAGATTTATTTCTTAAATATGCAGTTGTGAGCGGGTCATTTCCCAAAACTCCTCCGCCTTTGTCAACATAGAATTGGAACGTATCAGGTTTTTTGCAATCTTCAGAATATACGCAATCCTTGGCACTGTTTTTATCCAATTTTACATTGACCGTAAAACCTAAATCTTCGCCTCCTTCTGATTCCAGAATGGAGATTGCCCAAAGCTTTCCGTCAGTTGTTTCAAATGTTATCGGGTCAGAATACCTATCAGATGGCTCGCCAACTAATTCCAACTTAGATGCAAATAAATACGGATATTTTGTATTCGACAAACTATATAATCTGTGGTCTTTATATTTCGGATTGAACGGTACACCGGTACACCACAAGCCATCATCACAAGGGTCGCCGCCCATATCCATACGCCAATTCAAACTCGGATCTTCAAGCAGTTCACGATTTGTATCCGAAATTATTTTGTACGTTCTTATAACTTCAACCTTATTTTTATCAGGCATTAAACCGGACAGAATCGGCGCTGTAATTGCAGCAACCACACCTATAACACACAGTGTTACTAATAGTTCTGACAAAGTAAAACCTGATTTTTTCATAAATTGAGCCCTCATACTATATAAAAATTATAACATGCGTTTTTAAATGCTACAATGTTGGTATGTTCGAAGATTTATTTTCAAAGTTATCAAAATCAAAATTCAGAAGCAAGTTCAAACTCAAAGATAAAGACTTGGAATATATTAACAATAAAGGCTTAGCCACCATCCGTTCGCATGCCTGTGATTTCATATCAAAAAGAGTTGCACCCGCAGAGATTCCAAACGACGGGAAACAGACCCCAATGCGTGGACACCCTGTTTTTATTGCACAACACGCTACCGCGTGCTGCTGCCGTGGTTGTGTTGAAAAATGGCACCACTTTCCGAAAGGAGTTCAATTGACCTCTGCTCAGCAGGAATATCTTGTCAATGTAATTATGGAATGGATAAAAAGACAGCTCTAAAAATCCCTTGGTTTAACTCCTTTTATCCAATTTGCCTCAATCTGTTCCAATGAAATACCTTTTGTTTCCGGAACGCAATAGTAAACAAAGATTATGCATAAGAACGAAACGGCTGCAAACATCCAGAATGTATACGCACCGCCGATTCTGTGCAACAGAATCGGAAAACTTGAAACCACAAAGAAATTGAACCCAAAGTTCGCCACCGTGCACATGCTCATTGCAACCCCACGTATTTTGAGCGGAAATACTTCTGAAACCAAAATCCAACCAATTGGACCGAGGCTTATCGCAAAACATACAATATAAGAGACCAAACTACCTACAGCAACCCATTTCATACTATCACCAAGCAGGGTCTCAAACCTAAATGCAAATCCTAACGCAGCCAAACTCAACATTACACCGGTCAAACCGATGTATAAAAGCGGTTTTCTGCCGAGTCTGTCTGTAAAGAATATCGCAACTATCGTCATAAAAAAGTTGACGATTCCAATTCCGGTTGTTGCATAAATAGCGTTAAGATTACTATCAAAACCCGCTATTTTAAAGATAGTCGGAGCGTAATAAATAATCGTGTTTATACCTGTACAAATCTGCGCAAACATTATTCCAATACCGACTATTGCAGGCATAATCATCCATTTCTTCAACGCTACTTTAGTACCGCTGCCTTCATACCTCAACGTAGTTTTTATATGTTTAACTTCCGAATCCAAATCTACATCAGGTTCTATTTTTTGAAGAATCTTTCGGGCTTCATCTTCTCTGTCTTTGCTAAGCAGCCAGCGTGGAGTGTCTCCTAAAAACATCATTCCTACTAACAAAATCGTTCCGGGGAAAACTCCTGCAAAAAGCATCCAACGCCAATTAAACACCGCTTGAGCAAACGCACTGTTTATCATATATGAGAATAAAATTCCGGCTGTTATTGCCCACTGATAAAGTGATACCAATGTTCCTCTAAGCTGCTTTGGAGAAACTTCTGACAGGTAAAGCGGAACCACAAAATTAACAATCCCGACTGCAAGTCCAACCAACATTCTTGAAAGAATCAGGACATAAACATTTGGAGCAAATGCACAGAGAATTGAACCAATAATAAAAATTATTGCCGTAG
>CAKVMU010000228.1 GCA_934773085.1 uncultured Candidatus Melainabacteria bacterium | reverse complement strand
CAAAAATGTTTTAATAAATATAAGAGGATGAACTATGAGCAGCTATAATTACGATTCAATAGTAAGCAGACATGAAGCTGAAGCGCTTAAAGAAATGATTTTTAAGCGTGCCAGAGAGCGTGCTGAAGCTCTTGATAAAGAAGTCAAGACCTCTTATACCAGTGATATTCAAAATGATGTCATGGACTTGGCGAGAGACTCTTTTGTTTCATCAAAGAACCCGTTCTCAAATGTTGTGGAAGCTAAAGAACCGTCAAAGACAGAGGCTGAGAATAAGAAAGAGGAAGAAATCGGTTTTCCTCAGAAAAAAATTGATGAAGTAAAATCACGTATTGTATATAGAAATAAAACAGTAAATGACGAAATTGTTGGCGGAGAACGAGAAGCTAATATGGCTGAGGCCCGAGCAGATTTTGCTAAAAAAGAATCTTTTATGGGCGCTCTGAACTTTTTGAATTCTCAAGCTTCAATAGTTCTGGTTAAATCTACCGGCAAAACCTTTAATGCTATCGCTTAAAGTGTGAATAAAAAATTTTTATTATGTGCCAAATATAGTAAAATTATATTACTAAATCTCTTTCAATTCTGTTGACACGGTCAGAGAAGTTTGTTACAATGGATATGTAATATTTTAGTAATTAATAGAAAAAATATAAGAAGAGAAAGGAATATTATGATGAAGAAGAATGGTTTTACTCTTGCAGAAGTATTGATTACTTTGGCTATCATTGGTGTAGTTGCAACCATGACATTACCTGCATTGATTAGTAATACCGGTGAACAACAAGCGAAAACAGGCTTAAAGAAAGGTATTAACACTTTGACAGAAGCTGCAACAATGAACCAAGCTATTGACGGGTTTGACTATGCTTCTCTCACATCAGAAAATACAACAGATCCAGAGGCTCAATCTTTGTTCGGTCTTTTGACAAAGAGAACTTCTGTTGATTATTCAAAAACCGGAAATGGTACATTACCGACTATAAAAGCTGGTCAAGCTACATCTAGTAACTTTGCCGTATTCTTCAGAGATGGTTCAGCAGTGTTGTTTGATCCTGCATCTACTCTTACAACAGCAACAGGTGTTAGCGACATGGAAGATGACAATATGATTCACGGTGTAAGAGTAATCTATGATACAAACGGAGCGAAGGGTCCAAACATTCTTTCAAACTGTGCTGGTACAGCTAATGGTGCAGAAGATGCTTCAACTAATACTTGTACTCCAAAAACTCGTGTTATCAAAGACCAATTTGGTGTAAGACTTAGAGGCGGTGTCGCTGTTCCTAACGGTCCTGCTGCTAGATGGGCATTTGAAAACTAATTAGTTTAATAGATATTAAAAGAAGAGATTGATTATTCAATCTCTTCTTTTTTGTGTGAATAAAAAAGCGGCGGCGAATCCTTGATTCGCCGCCACTTTTACACTTTTACACTCCGGAACGCTTTACTTCAATCTTTTTGAGTCGTTGTTCAATTCTTCGATACCATTTTAATTTTTGTTGGAACAGTGTATCGTAGCCTTCAAATTCTGCGTGACTGATTTCGTAGAATTGTTTGTCGCAAAGTTTTTCAAGAGTAGTCGCCAAGTAATGAGTGAACTCTTTTCTGTCAACAGTCGGGTCTGACAATTCAATCAAATCGCCCATCTCAACAAGAACTTCCGGTCTGTTATCCCTCAAGAACATATAATTAACTGCAATAGGCAAGAGTTGAACCATACCGTATTTTTTTGCTGCCTTTTCGGCTATGTATGCCAAACCGGACTGAAACTCAATTGGTCTAAAGTTCGGCGGTTTAATGATTCCTTGAGGAAATATGTATAAAATATTGTTTAAATCTCCTAATATATCCACGGAGTATTTCAAAGCTTGCATTGAAGCTTGTGGAGATTTTTTGTTAACATTAAACGCTCCGCCACGTCTGAGAAGCGGGAATCTGTTTAATTCTTCGACCATTAATCGGATTTCTTTTTTCAAAAGTCTGTTACAAATGTGGTAACCGACAATCCCGTCCCACCAGTTAGAATGAGGCGCAAACATAATCAAAGGTACGTTATTATCACGTTTTTGGTAGTTTTCTATTCCTTTATAACGAAAAGCATAGAACCTATCCTCCAACATGCCGTAAAAGAACCTGTTAGCGACCCAGAGCCAGAATGGTGAAGTCTTCGCCGGACAAAACTTTTCATCTATATTCCTAAGTTTTGTAGGTGGAACTTCGGAGTATAAATCCTGTAAATTTATCATAAGAATATAATACACTTTCCAACTATCCTTGTGAACACCCTAACGGGTTATTTTAATTAAAGTTTACAATTATGGGGGGGAAAATTAAGTTGAAGAGTTGAAAGGTTGAAAAGTTGAAAGGTTCGTTATTCCTTCTCCCAACGGGAGAAGGATAGGATGAGGGGACGGTCAGTCAGTATGGTGCGCACACTTGCGCACCGGTAACTTGGTTTCAAATTGTCATACTAAATTTATTTCAGGATCTTTCCTGAAA
>CAKVMU010000227.1 GCA_934773085.1 uncultured Candidatus Melainabacteria bacterium | reverse complement strand
GTATATTGATGATTCGAATAGCGAACCCGAGAAGTGCTGTCCTATGAAAAGAACTATCGGTAGCTTACGATCGTATCTCACTTTTCGTTCCATTTCTGTGTCCTCACTTTCATTTTTTGTGTTTATTTTTCTGACGATAGTCATCAAATTAAAGGGTCTTAGGGAAACGGAGCGCCCCTAACAAGCTGATGAACTGCGAACGAAGCGCGCCACGTTCATCGTTGCTTGCTACTCTGAAATCATTATATCATTTTAGTCTTTCCCGATGTATTAACAAAGTGCGACGATTTATGTTAGCCGTTCGTTTTCACCTTATTTTCCCTCTCACCTTATATGCAAAAAATCAGCAAAACGCACCCTGCTTTTTGCAGAATTTACAGAATGGTCATAAGTATTTTTGTGAAATGTTGATATAGCAGTACAGACAAATTTTTTCAAAATTCATCTTAAAAATCTTGTAAGGCTTTCGATAATGTGGTATAATAAAAAAATATATTGACACTTGATTAAATAAAAATTTTGCGGAGGATAATATGGCTAATAAAAGCAAAGTACAATCTGTTGAACCGGATATAGCTGACTTGGTAAACGGCTGGCTGAAAAGCTATGGTCTTGACTATAAACTTGAACAAGCATCACTTAATTCCGAAATAGATAAGGCTCTTGATGAATATCATTCAAAGAGTGGTGGCAAAGGTGGTAACAGACCTGATGCTAAACTGTTGTTGAAAGATAAGTAAGGAACTTTTTATCCTGTTCTTATTGAATATAAAGGTTACAAAGATAAACTCGTAAAGTTGGATACTGACGGAATCGTAGATAACAAAAAAGATAAAAATGAACCAAACTATACGAATATAAAGTCGTATGCTGTAAATGGTGCGATACATTATGCGAATGCGATTTTACACTACACAAGCTATACAAGAATCATTGCAATAGGTGTAACCGGATACAAAGATGAGTTTGGAAAACTTCAGCACGAGATTGGTGTTTATTATGTTTCAGCTGACAAAAATAATCTTGGCTTTGGTCAAAGAGTTGGAGATTATACAGACCTTTCCTTTTTAAAGCCGTCACATTTTGATGAGTTTGTAGAAAAGCTTAATGAACTCAGTCTTACTCAGGCAGAGATTGATAAACTCAAAGAAAAGCGTGAAAAAGAAATCAATATCAGTCTTGTTAAACTTAACAATGACATCTACAAAGAAGAAACAGGATTGGGAGAAAACGATAGAATATATCTTGTTGCAGCTACTATCATTGAAACGCTTGGTGCAGAGGGCGTTAAACCTCTTGAAAAATCTGATTTGGGATCTTCTACCGAAAGCGGTGAAACTGACGGAGATAAAATCATCAGAAAAATTACATCTTTCTTGAAGAAAAAACAGTTACCACAACAAAAGCAAGATTTGATTATCAGAACACTTTCAAACACTTTAGTTGATGAAAACAGAAACAAACCGGAAAACGGAGAAAGCCAAATAAAAAGAGTATTCTCGAAAATTGTTGATGACTTGGGTATCTACTATAAGATAGGTATTACAACAGATTTTACAGGTATGCTCTTCAATGAAATGTATAACTGGCTTGGATTTACTCAGGATAAGTTGAATGACGTTGTTCTTACACCTTCATACGTCGCAAGGTTACTTGTAAAACTTGCAAGAGTTGACAAAGATTCTTATGTATGGGACTTTGCAACAGGTTCGGCAGGACTTCTTGTTGCTGCAATGAATGAAATGATTGATGATGCAAAAGAAAAAACATCATCACCTGAGGAATATCAGGAAAAAGTCGCAAAAATTAAAGCAACTCAGCTGTTGGGTCTTGAAATTCTGCCGCAAATCTATATGCTTGCAATCTTAAATATGATTTTAATGGGCGACGGAAGTTCCAACATTTTGAATCAGGACTCTTTGAAAAATTTTGACGGAAATTATGGCTTTATTTCAACGAAAAAAAATTTTCCTGCCACTGCATTTGTGCTTAATCCCCCATATTCCGCTGATGGAAATGGTATGATTTTTGTTGAAAAAGCTCTCTCAATGATGGAAAAAGGCTATGCGGCAATTATCATTCAAAATTCGGCAGGTTCGGGCAAAGCTGTCAAATATAACAAGGAAATACTGAAGCATAGTACGTTGCTTGCAAGCGTTAAAATGCCGATTGACTTGTTTGTTGGCAAGTCAAGTGTTCAGACAAATATTTATGTTTTCAAGGTCGGCGAACCACATCACGCAAAGAATACAGTTAAGTTTATCGATTTCTCTAATGACGGCTACACAAGAACCAACAGAAAGAAAGCAAGTGTAAATTTAAGAGATACGGACCACGCCAAAGAACGCTATCAGGAAATTGCGGACATTGTCAGATTCGGCAAGTCAGAACTTAATATTTTCACTGAAAAGGAATATTATGAGGGTAAAATCGACCCGGAAAACGGTGCTGATTGGAATCAGTCTGCTCCAATTAACACAATCCCAACGCTTGAGGACTTCAAAAAGGCCGTAAG
>CAKVMU010000226.1 GCA_934773085.1 uncultured Candidatus Melainabacteria bacterium | reverse complement strand
GGTAAATATTATGGCTGGTTGGTGAAGACTACTAGTTTGCCGTCATTGCGGGGGTAAATGTTTTGACCGGTTGGTAATAATTACAAGCTTAATGTCTTTCAAGGGAGGGGGGGAAGGGTTAAATCGATAAGTTGAACGGTTGAAAGGTTGAAGAGTTCGTTATTACCCTCTCCCGACACTCCGTGCCACCCTCTCCAAGGAGAGGGGAGCTGCATCGTCATGCTGAACTTGTTTCAGCATCTTTACGACATGTAATGCTCTTGAATGAACGCCCCCTCTCCCAGCGGGAGAGGGTTGGGGTGAGGGGTCAACACGTATTGGGCTAATCAGACTACAAACTAAAACAATCCCTTCTCCCAGCGGGAGAAGGCTAGGATGAGGGGTCAATTGTAAGCTCAAAAAGAACACCCTTAATCCATCTCATATAACTGGAGGTTTGTCAAAATTAAGTCCAGCTCAAATAACCTTCTTCTGTGAAAGAAGCACTACGTACAAGTTTTCCATTCTGCTCAATAACATACTCTTCAGGTGTATTATTTGATGAAATATAAAGTTTTTTTACAATATCACCCTTTTTATATTTAACATCGATTGCGCCATCTTGGTCATGATTAGTGACCTTTGTTATATTACCAGCTAAATATTCTGTTATTTTTTGACTGCCGTCTTCATTGAATTCAATCACTATATTTTTGTCACGGAGCTCTTTCAAGTGCCCATTACCATAGAAAGAGTAAATATCGCTAGGACTATTTTTTGCAATCGTCTCTATTTCAACTCTATCAAATTTGTCTGTTGGCATAACATCAGAATCATTTAAGACATCACGTTCCATAAAATTCGGGATGACACTATCTTTGCCTTCGTCAACCCTAATAACCGCACCTTTATTCAGTATAATATCTTTCCAAACACGAACATTTTTATTATTATTTTCAACGAAAATATCATTTACAGTATTATTCTCATCAAAAGATATATCAATAGTATTTTTATTATCTTTAGATGCAAGAGATATACTCCGTTCCGTAGCCGGAGCACCATAATATTTGCGATAAGATTTTACCGAACCATTAGGAAGAGTTTCCTCTTTTTCGACACTATCCATTTCATTATCAACATAATAGGTTATATATGAAACATTGGATTCATCTTCAGGATATTCGTACACACGAACATAATCATTACTTAAATATACTTGTTTTTTTAATAATTTACCTGTATGCAAGTCTTTGATTTCAACTTCATCAACCTTATCTGGGTTTTTCTCATCCGGATAATATCTGGTCTCATATTTACCATCACTTGCGACTATGTACTCCAAATCCCCGTTTGGATGACAGACTTTTTCCCCATCAATTTCATCCATTTTTGTATCCATTGGGAGAATCAACTCTGCCGGTTTATGCTCAAATTTATCTTTATCTTTTACAAGACTCATATTGTAAATGCCCAACGATTCTAAACCCGCCATCGTATAATTATCTATCGGGCTTACGTAACTTGGTTTGTTAATAGGACTTGTATATGGTCTTATTGCTTGAACATTTTGAACACCTAATTTTGGATTAATCCCATCAATCACAATTCGCCTCCTATAAAAAACATTATATATAATAAGTATTCACAAATAAAAAAATTGCTTAATACCATTTAAAAACCAAATTTTGTTTACAAACCTTAAAATTTGTATCAAAAAAAAGAAGGGCGGAAACTTCGTTTCCGCCCTTCTTGAATATTAACGTTTTGAGAATTGGAATCTCTTACGAGCTCTTTTTCTACCGTATTTTTTACGTTCTTTAACACGTGCATCACGAGTTAAAAGACCTTCTGATCTAAGAACATTTTTGTATTCTTCATTAGATTTCAATAATGCTCTTGAAATACCGTGTCTGATAGCCGCAGCTTGAGCAACGATACCGCCACCTACTGCTTTAACTCTTACATCATATTTGTCTTGATTTTCAGTTAAAACAAGTGGTCTGTATACCATCATTTCAACAGCAGGCATATTGCCGATGTATGCTTGCAAAGTTTTTCCGTTAACGAAAATTCTGCCTTTGCCTTTTACTAATTTAACAACTGCAACCGCACATTTTCTGCGGCCTGTAGCCATAATTTCTTTAGATTCAGCCATTATTTAGACTCCTTTCCGAGAACAACCGGTTTTTGAGCGGCATGCGGATGTTCAGGACCGCAATAAACTTTCAACTTGTTGAACTGCTCAGCACCAAGTGTATTGTGCTGTAACATACCTTTTACAGCCTTTTCAATCAACTTAGTTGCATCTTTTTCACGAACTTCTTTTACAGAAGCTGATTTCAAACCACCTGGAAATCCTGTGTGGTGGTAGTAAATTTTGTCTGTTTCTTTGTTTCCTGAAACTACAACTTTTTCTGCATTTACAACGATTACAAAATCGCCTGTATCTACGTTAGGTGTATATTCAGGTTTGTTTTTTCCTCTCAAAATGTTTGCAACACGAACTGCCAAACGACCAAGAATTTCGCCTTCAGCGTCGATTACATACCATTTTCTTTCAACTTCAAGAGGTTTTGCTGAATATGTT
>CAKVMU010000225.1 GCA_934773085.1 uncultured Candidatus Melainabacteria bacterium | reverse complement strand
CGTTAAGACTTCTTATGGTGATGAGCATTTCAGTCTAACAGCAAACGACCAAGCTAACATCGGTAACATCTTCAATGCAGTTGTTATGGGTGTTGAGGAATTTCCTTATCACGCTGACGGCAAGGAATGTGTAGTTTATCCAAAGGCTGATATTGTATCGCTTTATGTAGCAATGCAAACGCTCATTACTAAACTAACCACACATTGCAATCTTTTGCGGCAGTTCACTAATAGCTGTGAAGATAAGGATACCGTAAAGGCAATTACCCTTGCAACCGAACTAACTGGCAGACTGGCAGAGCAAGAAGTTAAGGTACTAACTTCTGCAAAGGCTCAGATGGACGCTATGCTGGCTAAGTTGGCTTAAAGATATGAAGCATAAACTAAACTCAATACTTGTTCATGCGCTGTTTGGTGTGATGGGCGGGTGCATTTACTTCGCCATCGAAACCATTTGGAAGGGCAAGCCAACCAACTGGACTATGGCAGTTCTTGGCGGCTTATGTTTCGTCATTGTGGGATTGCTAAACGAAGGCAAACACCAATTCAAGCAATGGCAACAAGTAGCAATCGGAACTGTGATTATCACGATTCTTGAAGGATTGACTGGTGTAGTGCTGAACAATATCCTGCACATGGGTGTGTGGGATTACAGTCATCTACCATTTACCTTCTTTTTTGGACAGTGTAATCTATTCTTCTGTTTTGCGTGGGCGGTTTTAGCGTTTGTTGCTATCCGCTTGGAAGATAAGATGCACGAAATTGTAGATAATATGTAAGGAGAAATACATATGATTAAGACTAAAACTCCCCGTCACTGGGGGGGGGCATACGCCAAGTAAGCCCACCGATGCTTACCTCTCGGTTGAGCAACATCGGGAGGTGGCGTACTAATGGATGGAAAGATTATTCAAGAAGTAGAAGGAATCGTGAATGGTTCTGGATTTGTGAAAATGTCAGAACCGCAAACGTTCCGCGAAACAAATACACCATACACCATATCTACGGATTTTACTCCAAAAATGGTATGTATAACTACATCTTCAAATGGTTCTTCTGGTTTTGCCATAAAAAGTCAACATCAAGACTATATTCAAATAGGCAATTCTACTGTAGTAACCAGTATAAAGTGGTACGAACGCGGTGTAAGCATCCGCACAGTAGGAACAGCAATTACGGCAATAGCCCTCGGCTAACCCTCAAGGGGGTGGTTTGATGAATGGATTGATTCAACATCTTGCCACTTCTGGATTGGATTTGTCGGAAGATAATATTTTGCATATTGCTGGTGGTTATGCAATTTATTATTATTATGATGATATAGTGCGTTGGGACTTGCCAGATGAATTTTATCTTGTCACTTTTGCAAGTTTATGGTCGCCAACAAATAGTACAACAGATAACAAGGCTTATCTAATACAGTATTATTATTTAGGCAATGGTATAAATTTGCTGAAAGAAATAGACCATGATTCCAGAGGAACGCACGTTATTTGTCAAAGAAAAGAAAGTAGTTATAATTTACAATATTTTCTTGACGCAAACGAATTGTATCCTATACAGGCTTGTGGAATTTATCTAAAATCTCTATAATCATCCCATCTAATGTTGCTCAAAATTAAATAAAGGAGAACAAAATTATGAACCTTCGCTTTAACTTGGGGGGGGCGTTCTTCTGACCTAATGGTCATTAACGCCTTTTCTTTGAGCAACAGGATTGGCGACCTCCTATATACAAAGGAGGTTATGTGATGAATGGGATTGTGAATAAGCTGGTTGAAATTGGAATTGATTTGTCGGCTGATAATATATACGAAATTACCATTTTTTATTCAAGAAATAGCGTAAGCGTATATGAAAATTGTATTCTTGATAAATCTAAGTTGGTTTTAATAGCTGGATTTTCTACAAGTGTTTATTATTATTGGGGTATGGGTATTTTTGATGTAGATAAAGTTAATCGAACTACAACAAAAATTTCTTTTGAAGAATATCATAAAGAGCCTGTACAAGAAACAGTACGGAGTATTGATGTTCAAAATGATAACATGAAGGTTATAAATAGCAGAGGTGATTATATGTATGCTTGTGCTATCTACCTCAAATCCTAACACTCACCACATACACGTTGCTCAATTAAACAACAAGGAGTGATACCTATGTGTATCAAGTTTTCTCTGAGTGAACTTATGTTTTACTTGGGGGGGGCAATAACTCCCTAACAACTGAATATTTGAGCAATGTTAGTCACCGAAAGCAGGTGGCTGTATGAATGGGATTGTTAGTGGTAAGAAAATTTCTTCTATTAGCGATGAAGCACCCACTTCAATAAAGAATAATTTTTCTTTCACACAAGAATCACCGTTAGATATTTCTAATGCAAGGTGCGTTGTCACTGGCACAACCATTAAAAACAGATATGCGTTGATTTTCCCTCAAGCGCAATATGGGATTCTTCTTGATGGTGCTGGCGCAACAATAGAAATACCAACAAACAATCAAATTAAGATTACCTATCATGACTGGTATGCTTATATTTTTGATTTTGAAAAAATGATATTGACTACAAATGTAGGCAATGTATCAACGTATGTGC
>CAKVMU010000224.1 GCA_934773085.1 uncultured Candidatus Melainabacteria bacterium | reverse complement strand
GCTAACCACATGCCGATTGAACCACCAACAAGTCCAACAATTGCGCCAACTGCGGTACCAAGTCCCGGACATACAGCCGTTCCTATTGATGCTCCGATTTTTGCACCGAGGGCGGTAGCTGCTGCTTCACCAACTGCCCAACCAGCCGCATTACCGACTGCTTTAACAGTAGTTTGACCCAGTTGTTTCATTCCGGTTTCTTTATCCTTTGAAAATGCTGTTCTGATTTTACCGAAACTTGTTACAATTTCGATTGCTGCGAACAGCGCTGCTCCAACGAATCCAGATTTTTTCAAAGCCTTTGTAAATGTAAGATTTTTACCTTCAACAAGTTTTTTTGCATTTTCGGCTATAACCTTATCATTTTTCAGAGCTTTTTCTACCGTCGGAAGCTCTTTGTCAGTGATTTTGCTTCGTAATTCAGCCCATAAACCATTATTGACATATGCTTGTTCAAGTTTAGCACTTGCTTCTGCAATCTTGTTCATATCACCAGACTTAATAGCATCTTGCATTATAGTTTTTAGCTGAGTGTATTGTTCCGGAGTATAACGTTTTCTGAATAAACCAAGCTTGCTATAATTTCTTGCTTCAAGTTTGTGCATTCTGAAATAAGCATCTTCCATTACAACATGGTTTTCTTTCCAGAGTTTATTTAATGCTGAGCCATCTTTCGTAACATCTTTGAACATTTCTCTGACATTTTTTGTTGCTTTAAAAGTATTAATTGGGTGCACAAATAATCTTGGGTGATTCAATGCACCAAATGCAGCACCTCCAATTGCCGCACTCGCCAATGATTCTTGAGGATTCAAACCTTCCGCATAAAGTTTTGCGAGTCTATCCATATCCTGTGCGTTTGCCTTGGTGTTTATATTTTTATCGCTACTTTGCGTATTATTCGCAAAAACTCCGCCTTGGTTTTGAGAATACATTGCTGAATTTACATCATAAGCGGAATTGTTGTACATCCAAGGGTTCATATAAGCATAAGAATTAGCCAATGAATCATACATATTAACACTGTCTCTGTAACCGTTAAGATAATTCGGAACCGCTGAATTCATTCCTAACCCGCCATAGAGAGCATATTCCATATTTGCTAATGCTGAAATCGGTGCTACCATAACCTAATTAACCCTTTTTAATTAACCTTATATATATAAAGTCTTTTATGTCTTAAAAATTGCCTGTTTTGTAAAGATTTTTTAACAAAATAACAAAAACTAATTTTGAGCAATTTTACAAATCATAAGAAAATCCAAGGGGGACACATGAAACTAGACAGCGTAAGTAGCATTGACAATAAAAATCAAGTTTTTAAAGGAAAGAGAGTTTGGAAAAATACAGTTTCTCAACTGACAAAAAATAATCCGTATTCTCTTACGGAGCCAAACCAAAGATATATCTCAAATGCAATAAAATCGCTTTCACAAACCGAAGGAAAAGAAAACGTAAAATTTTTGCTTGATTCTGCAAAAAAATTAACTTATGCAACAAATATTCACTTCAAAGATGCCCCTAAAAATAACTGGAAAGGTATGCTTCTTGCCGCAGCTGCAACCGCCGCAGCTCTTACTCCGCAGATTACAAACATTGACAAATCTATAAAGCGCATAGAAAACAAAAACGCTTTAAGCGATGGTGAAAAAGAGATTCTTGGATTACGAGAACAACTTCTTGAAGCTGTTGATATTAAACAAATCGAAAATGAAACAAGAGGCAGTGCTAAAGATTTTCAGAGAAACTTAAACTACTTTATCGTTTCATCTGAAACGACTTTGGAACATAAAAAATATGTGCTCGAAAGATTAAACTATCTAATGAGCGACAAATATGAAATAAATCCGCAAATAAAAGACAAAAAATCCGTTGTCGCTGCAGAAATGGTCAACGATATGGCGATTCACACCCCCGGGCAAAAAGTTCCAAACATAAAAGCCATTAACCAGAAACAACACGGTATGTGCGCCGCAATCTCAATTGTGAGAAAGAAACTTGCTTACGAAGATAAACCGAATTACGTTGACTCAATTCTTTCTGAGTTGGATTCTTCTGATTATATAAGCGTTTACGACCGTTCACAACTTGGTTCCGGCAAAAAAATAAAAGTCCAAAAAGTTCCGGTGGATTTTACAACTGCATTATCCAAAGGGTACAGAATAATTGATGCATCTACTATGCACTGGATGCAAATTGCAGATATGGGCGGTTCAAGCAACATTGCATACAATGAATATCATCCATTCGACAAAGAAAATTTTGATGTTAATACAGATTCCTTTTTCAACATAAAAATTGATGATCCTGAATTAAGCAAAACTCAAGCTTATTACCAAGCTTTGATTAAAGCCGACGACATTATCGGTGATTATAAAGCTAGAAGAATCAAAAAAAATATAAAAGACCGTAACAGAAGACTTAATCACAACTATAATGTTGCCCTGCTGAATAAAACAACACAAACCCTAAAAAACAAGCTCTCTGAACTTTCTCCAAGCTTAAAAAGTAATGAATTAAATGAAATTACGGCGGAGATTCTTGGCTTACAAGAAACTTATTCAAGTAAAATAGACGAGTTTGACCCGTTCTCATA
>CAKVMU010000223.1 GCA_934773085.1 uncultured Candidatus Melainabacteria bacterium | reverse complement strand
CTCCCTTACTCAATCCAGCCTCTCTCAAGTACTGATGTTGCAAATCCCATGCATAACGAATAGGAGAATGAACATAACTTATGTGAAGTTGGTCAGGTCCTGTAAGCACGCCCTTAGCGACTGCATGGCTACTAGAAAGTATTACATCATGCTTAGAGACATCAAGCTGTTCAATTGCCAGTGGCATAAATGGTAAGTATGACTGGTATTTTGTACGTGCTTTAGGCAAGTTTTGAATGAAAGTAGTTGTTATTACTTTATTCTGAAAATGTAATTTATTCTCTTGAGAGAGAAAATCCACAACAGCGTAAAGCTCGCATTTAGGAAATAAACTTAAAAACTCAGCGACAACCTTTTCTGAACCAGCATAAGTGATAAACCAATCAGCCACGACACCAATGTTAATGTCCGTTTTCATATAACCACCATCTCAGTTACCATAATTTAATTAAATGTCTAAGTCTTAACCAGCATCACCGTGCAAAGATATATGGACGATCATAAATGACATACATTCATAAAAATAAATTAATAACACGCATATTTTAGAATTTATTCATCTTCTGAAATAGAACATAAGAATTCAAATCAGAAGATTTGCAGAACAACAATTTTGCTAATGCAAACACAATAACATTATTTAACCTCATCAACAAAAGATTGATAGGCTATTAAAAAACCCAAAGTCCAATATGTAGACATTAAATATATTGGGCTGATTGAAAAAGATGAAAGAATGTACATTGATGGTATGGAAAAAAGGATGAAGCTTTTATTTTTAATCGAGAGAAAAAGGAAGTATAGAATCGTAAACACATATATTATAATGCCTAATACTCCTGAAAATGCTAAAGTTGAATATACTCCCGACTCAACAGAAAAACCACCAATCCCTCCATAGCCAAATAATACAAATATCCAGTCTGAAAATAACGACTTCATCATCATTGCTATTTGCTGCAATCTTAAATAAAAAGATGGGTCATCCGTGCCGCCTAGAATAAGTGAATCAGCCTTCACCTTAATCAAAACACCAAAATTGCCAAAGACCTCATAGTTTTTATAGATATAAAAAACAAACATGAGCAAAAAGAAACCTAAAGATAATATTAATGCCTTGCTAAAAAAACCAAATCGGATAAAATAAATAAAAAACACGAACACAATAAGAATATAGCCTGTAAATGTGTTCTGCATGATAATACAGCTTACATTTACCGCAGAAATTAATATTGAAAGAGTTTTGTTTAATATATTCTCCAAAAGTAACACTAGCGAAATAGCTAAAACATAAACATCTTGAGTCGGATAACCAATAGATATTCGACCGTACCATTGCCTTGGTAAGGATGCATAAAGAGACGGTAAAAACAAATACAATATAATGGTGAGCAACGAATAGAGAAATGAACAATAAATAAAACACTTAAATATTTTTTCAACAGCTTTTTTCCCGGACACGTAAATATAAGCATATGTAAGGAAACAAATACAAATCATGCTTAACATTTTGGACCAAAATCCAATGCCCCCACCTAAAGTCAATTGCCTAACGAATACGGCTTTATCTGAAACCAAAAAACTAGTGAAAAATGAATAAGCGCAAATAAAAATCTGCAAAAAAACCAATAAGGCAAAGCTTTTTTGTATTTTAATTTTTGCGATTATAAAAAAACCTAGCCCTCCCCCCACAAAAACAGACAAGTCTCTTAAAAACGCAAATGGGAAGTAAGGCTTATATTGCGTCCCGCGAAAACCATCAAAAACTGCGAACGCAACACAAAGTAAAGATAAAAAGCATAATATATGCTTATATTTAAATGCTATATTTCTATAGCGATCCGCAAAATAATCGATGGACATAAAGGTCTCTCGTTATATATAAAATAATTAAACACGTTGATTAAACTATCTTTTTTTAATTGCCTTTATAAAATCAAAGGTTTCCTTTCTTGCCAATAAAAAGGCACTTAATATATAGGAAATAACGCCCCCTAAAATAACGCTCAACAGAATAACTAACGAGCCATAATCTTTTGTAATACATTCAATTATAACACAAACTGTAATCATTGCCGAAACCGCTAAAATTGGTTTAACAAAGTTCCTCATATAATCGACTATACCTACTCCCAATATTTTTGATACATAGCGCATAGAAAAAGGCCAGATAGAAAAAGTTTTTATTGCTATAGCTAACATTACTATATATGCTCCATCCTTTGCAAAAATCAGTACCAATATAGCAGTTGAAACTTGTTGTGCTATTTGATACTTGAGTATCCAAGAAGTATGACCTAATCCCTTTATCAATGACATTTGTAATGCACCAATACAGGAAATAAAACCAATAGCACTACATACTTGAACAACAGAGATAGCTGGCTCCCATTGATTACCAAAAACCATAGGAATCAGATACGGCGAAATCAGTATCAAACCACAAAATGCAGGCAAACTGATAAGTGCTGAAAGAAATGTTGTTTTTAGGAAAATGATTTTTAACTCATTAAGATTATCTTGTTTGGATGCATATAAAGGATAAGAAACGTTCGCAATGGCATTATTTAATACGTCAGAAATAACTCCAAAAATACGTCGACTAAAAGCATATAAACCAAGGGTAATTG
>CAKVMU010000222.1 GCA_934773085.1 uncultured Candidatus Melainabacteria bacterium | reverse complement strand
GGGTTTGCTTTGCAAACCCGCCACTCTTCTTTAGCTTTATTGCATACACTAAAGATAAAAAGCTTTCACTCACTTACTGCACACTACAATTCAGAAGTGCAATTCGGGCATCTTTTTGCATTTATCGGAATTATCGAACAGCAATAAGAACATTCTTTTGTTGTAACTTCCGCTTGAACCTCTTCTTCTTTACAAACTTTGTCTTTCAAAGTGTTGATGGCTTTAATCAATGCAAAAACAGCACAAGCCACAATCAAAAAACTTATTACGTTGTTCAAAAATATTCCATAATTAATCGTCACGGCGCCGGCAGCCTTTGCAGCATCCAATGACGGATAACTTACATCGTATGGGAAAATTTGCAAGTATAAATTCGAAAAATCGACTTTCCCGAGTATTAGACCAATCGGAGGCATAATAACATCTTTCACCAACGAATCTACGATTTTTCCGAAAGATGCGCCGATTATGATACCAACTGCCATATCAAGAACATTCCCTCTCAAAATAAACTCTCTGAGCTCTTTTGCTAAATTTTTAAACATAATAAACTCCTTATGGAGCTCATTTTAACAAAAATTTTGGCAAAGAACAATAGGTGTTTTTGTAACTAAACTTCACCTAAAAGTCGCACCACTTGTCACTAAAACATGTTTATGTGACAATAAAATTAGCCCTTCATTTGTCGGTTTAGTATGAATTTTTTCAGACTCGGAAGTGAAGCGACAGAACTGGAAACAGTATAAATAGTAGTAGCAAATATAAGGAAAAGACTAAAATGGCTAGAAAAACTCCATTAGAAAAAATCAGAAATATTGGTATTGCTGCTCACATCGATGCAGGTAAAACCACTACAACTGAACGTATCCTGTTCTACACAGGTAAAACACATAAAATCGGTGAAACACACGACGGTGCTGCTGTAACTGACTTTATGGAACAAGAAAAAGAAAGAGGTATCACAATCCAATCTGCAGCTGTAACAGCTACTTGGAAAGGACACCAAATTAACATTATCGACACCCCTGGGCACGTTGACTTTACAATCGAAGTTGAACGTTCTTTGCGTGTATTAGACGGCGTTGTTGCTGTATTCTGCGCAGTAGGTGGTGTTCAATCTCAATCTGAAACAGTTTGGAGACAAGCTAACAGATACGAAGTTCCAAGAATGGTATTCGTAAACAAAATGGACAGAACAGGTGCAGACTTCTACAGAGTTGTTGACCAAATCAAAAACAGATTAGGTGCTAACGCTGTTCCTATTCAGTTGCCTATCGGTGCTGAAGATAACTTCACAGGTCTTATCGATCTTATGACTATGAAGGCTGA
Organism: uncultured Candidatus Melainabacteria bacterium; assembly: GCA_934773085.1. Taxonomy (GTDB): domain Bacteria; phylum Cyanobacteriota; class Vampirovibrionia; order Gastranaerophilales; family Gastranaerophilaceae; genus CAG-196. The sequence goes on along the minus strand of CAKVMU010000222.1, from coordinate 1,341 downwards.
AATTTACACGAACGATTTGGGTACAGATATTAAAGAAGAAGAAATCCCTGCTGAATTGGCTGAAAAAGCTAAAGAATACAGAGATGCAATGGTTGAAGCTATCGCTGCTGAAGACGATGCTTTGATGGAAAAATTCTTTGAAGATCCTGATTCAATCACTGTTGATGAATTAAAAGCAGTATTGAGAAAAGCAGTTTGCGATAACAAAATCGTTCCTGTAACTTGCGGTACAGCATTCAAGAACAAAGGTGTTCAGCTTTTATTGAACGCAGTTGTTGATTATATGCCATCACCGGTTGATGTAAAAGCAATCGAAGGTGAATTGGAAGACGGTACTAAGACCGAAAGACATTCTTCTGACACTGAACCGTTCTCAGCATTGTCATTCAAGGTTATGACTGACCCATTCGTAGGTCGTTTGACATTCTTGAGAGTTTACTCAGGCGTTATCACAGCAGGTTCTTACGTTCTTAACTCTACAAACGGTAAGAAAGAACGTATCTCAAGACTTGTTCGTATGTACGCTGATCAGAGAATTGAAGAAACTGAAGTATACGCTGGTGACATTTGTGCAGCAGTTGGTTTGAAAGACACTACAACAGGTGATACATTGTGCGACGAAAAAGCACCTATCATCCTTGAAAGAATGACTTTCCCTGAACCGGTTATCTCTGTTGCGATTGAACCAAAAACAAAAGCTGACCAAGATAAAATGGGTATCGCTCTTCAGAAACTTGCAGAAGAAGATCCTTCATTCAGAGTTAAATCTGATACAGAAACAGGTCAAACAATTATTTCAGGTATGGGTGAACTTCACCTTGATATCATCGTTGACCGTATGTTGAGAGAATTCAAAGTAGAAGCTAATATTGGTAAACCTCAAGTTGCTTACAGAGAAACAATCAGAGGAACTGCTGATCAAGATTCTAAATTCGCTCGTCAGTCAGGTGGTCATGGTCAATATGGTCACGTTAAAATCAGAATTTCTCCTGCCGGTGAAAACGAAGGTTTTGTATTTGAAAACAAAATCGTCGGTGGTGCTATTCCGAAAGAATACATTGAACCTGCAAGAAAAGGTATGGAAGAAGCTCTTGAAGGCGGTATCTTAGCTGGATTCCCTATGATAGACGTTAAAGTTGAACTTTATGATGGTTCTTACCACGAAGTCGACTCTTCAGAAATGGCATTTAAAATTGCCGGTTCTATGGCTATCAAGGAAGGTACAAGAAAAGCTCAACCTTGCATCCTTGAACCTATGATGAAGGTTGAAATTGAAATTCCTGATGAATTCACAGGTACAATCATCGGTGACATTTCAAGAAGACGTGGACGTGTTGAAGG
>CAKVMU010000221.1 GCA_934773085.1 uncultured Candidatus Melainabacteria bacterium | reverse complement strand
GGGTTGAAGAGTATAAATCAAAAACTTTTTTCTCTTCCTTTTTAGGAATAACAAGAGTCGGCTTAACAGGCTGTTTATCCGTTTTTACAGGTTGTTCAACAACCTCTCTCGGTTGAACAACTTCTTTTGTTCTACACATAAATGCACCATATACAGCCGCTAGAATAAGAATTCCGCAAGAAATACCTGCAATAATTTTTTTGTTTGCCATCTTTAGACCCTCTTTATGCTTAATATTATAGTTTCGAATTCATATATGCGCAATAGTATTTTTTGTGGTAAAATTCAAGACATGACTATCATTGAAAAATTAAAGGGGAAAGTAATAGTTTCATCTCAGGCAATGCCGGGAGAACCTTTCTACGACGAAAAATGCATGATGGCGATGATGCAATCCGTTATCAACGGTGGTGCGGCAGGTCTTAGAGTCGCCGGTGCAAGAGATGTTAGAAATGCAAAAAAATTCGGCGTTCCGGTAATCGGTTTAACAAAACCGGACAAATTGCCGGAAAATTGGAAAAGCGTTGTTTACATAACTCCGACATTAAAAGAAGTTCGGGAACTTATTGATGCGGATGCAGACGTAATAGCCTTTGACGGAACTCCACGCAAAAGAGAAAATTGTAACTTAAAAGACATTATTGAAGAAATTCACAATGCCAAAAAGCTTGCGATGGCAGACATTTCAACTCTTCAAGAAGGAATCGATGCAGACAAATTGGGAGCGGATATTATTTCAACAACACTTTCCGGTTACACAGATGAATCCGGCGAAAAAGGTGAAACTCCGGACTTTGAACTACTAAAAGAATTAGTTAAATCAACAAAGAAACCGGTAATTCTTGAGGGCAGAATTTGGGCTCCCGAAGATGTAAAAAAAGCTTTTGAACTTGGTGCGCACTCTGTGGTAATAGGCTCAGCCATTACCAGACCGCAGCTAATAACAAGGAGATTTATAGGATGAGAAAAGCTCTTGCGTTTGATATAGGCGGAACAAAGATTTACAGCACAATCATAGACGAAAACGGAGAAATCGTTTCCGAGATTGATAAGTTTTCTACACCCAAAACTCTGGCAGGAATTTTGGACATTCTTACTAACCAAATTAAAAAGTACGAAAACTCCGTCGATAAGATTGCAATAGCAACGGCAGGAGCTGTAAACAACGAAAACACATTCGTTATAGGCTCAACAGGAAACCTTGTTAAGGAATATCCTACAATCGATTTTCAAAGCTTAAGCACAAAAAGAGTTTTTCTCGAAAACGATGCAAACGCTGCAGCTTGGGCTGAATACAAAATTGGAGCTTCTAAAGGTTCAAAAGTATCTGTAATGCTCACTCTTGGCACTGGCGTAGGCGGGGGCATCATCATAAACAACAAACTTTTGAAAGGTAAATCCGGTGCTGCAGGCGAAATGCACTTTAAAATGTATCCGGACAAGCGCAGACGTTGCACTTGTGGAAGCTGGGATTGCTATGAAGCTTACGCATCCGGAACTGCACTTAAACATGATGCGGAAGAGATGCTTAACAATCCGGATGTTACAACTTATGATGTCATAGATGGTGTAAAAAATGGTGACGATAAGATGTCGGAAATCTTTAACCGTTGGCAAAATGATATTACTATCGGTATCAACGGACTCGTAAACCTTTTTGATCCTGATTGTGTCGTATTATCAGGTTCAATGGCACAATTTATTGATGTAAAAAAGGTGGAAAACGAAGTAAATTCTGACATCGTGACAACACCAACTTCTGTAAGACTCGCAACAGCAGGTAATTATTCCGGCATGATTGGAGCAGCTCTCCTTGCTTTTGAGGAGGATTTGAATGGGTAAAGCTAAAAAAAGAAATCTTAAGCAAGGTGTACACGATAAATTTCAGTACATGACAAGAGAGTCAGCTCTTGATTCTGTTATCAAAAACATTGATAACAAAAAAGAAATAATTGACACAATAACGCTGTTCGGTTTTACCGCAGAAGAAATGCTTGAAGCCGGTGCCGCATACGAAGATGTTATGGCTTTTGGCGGACTTGTAAGTTAAGATTTTAGTTATTATAATAGTTATGAGGATATGGGGAATTTATAAGGGGGAGTGAATATGGAATTAGATAAAGTAAGAGCTACCGATAGCGAGCTTGCAGGCTATATTGAAGAAGAATTAAAACGTCAACAAACAACTATTGAACTTATTGCAAGCGAAAACTTCACTTCACCTGCAGTTATGCAAGCTTGCGGAACTGTTTTGACCAACAAATATGCAGAAGGCAAGCCACACAAACGTTATTACAACGGTTGTGACGTCATTGATAAAATAGAAGAACTCGCTCAAAAAAGAGCATGCAAATTATTCAATATGGCGCATGCAAATGTTCAACCCCACTCCGGAGCACAGGCAAACATGGCTGTATTTATGGCTGTTCTTAAACCTGGTGACAGAGTTTTAGGTATGGATTTGTCTAACGGCGGTCACTTAAGCCACGGTTCTCCGGTAAACTTTTCCGGCATGTACTTTGATGTAAAAAGTTACGGAATCGACTCAAACGGTTTGATTGATTACGAAAATGTTCGTCAAATGGCTTTGGAACACAAACCAAAATTAATCATATGCGGCGCAAGCAACTACTCTAAAGTTATTGATTTCAAAAAATTCAGAGAAATTGCAGATGAAGTCGGTGCATATTTACTAGCAGATATTGCCC
>CAKVMU010000220.1 GCA_934773085.1 uncultured Candidatus Melainabacteria bacterium | reverse complement strand
GCCGAAATCTCTGTGGAAACCGTGAGGTCTGCCGCAGATGCTGCATCTGTTGTGAAGTCTTACCTTCGGATATTTACCAGCTGCAACTAACATTTCTCTTTTATGTTCTTTGTTTATCATCGCTTTTTTAGCCATGATGTTCTCCTTTATTACAAATTAGTTACTACTACATATTAACATAATCGGGATTAAAAAATCCATCTATGTCAAACTATTGTTTGCTTGCGCCTGTTCCTTTGAACGGCATACCTAATAACTTAAGCAATTCTCTTGCTTCGTCATCAGTTTTAGCTGTTGTGATAATAGATACGTTCATACCTTTTACCAAATCAACTTCTTCATAAGTGATTTCAGGGAACAAAGCTTGTTCCTTCAATCCTAATGTATAGTTTCCTCTGCCGTCAAAGCTCTTTGCTGAAATACCTCTGAAGTCTCTGATTCTTGGTAAAACAACACAGATTAACTTTTGAAGGAAGTCATACATTCTTTCGCCTCTGATAGTAACCATAGCACCAACCGGCATACCTTCTCTCAATTTGTAAGAAGCGATTGATTTTTTAGCCTTAGTTACCATAGCTTTTTGACCTGCGATTTTAGTCAATTGAGCTTGAATAGCATCAGCGATTTTTGAGTTGTGAGAAGCTTCACCAACACCCATGTTCAAAACAACCTTGTGAAGTCTAGGAATCATCATGTCATTTTCATAACCGAATTTTTCCTTTAATGCTGATTTAACTTCTTCATTGTATTTTGCTCTTAAGCTTTTTGTTCTTGTCATTTTTCTTTTCCTTCTCTACAAGACGGTATTAATGTCATAAAAGAATCTTTTATACATTAAACGTCTAACTGTTCACCACATTTTTTGCAAACACGAACCTTTTTGCCTTCGACAACGGCGTGTTTAACTTTGGTAGGCTTTTCGCAGCTCGGGCATACGATCATTACGTTAGAAGAATCAATAGGAGCTTCCTTCTTGATTAATCCGCCTTGGATTCCGTATGCAGGATTTGCCTTAGTAGCCTTGGTAATCATATTAGCACCTTCAACAACTACTTGTCCTTCTGAAGGGATTGCTTTTTTGATGTTACCTAATTTTCCTTTATCTTTACCTGCTGTAATGATGACTCTGTCACCAGTTTTTACATGCAAGTCTTTTTTATTATCTGCCATTTTTATTTCTCCATTTGTTTTATTGGCTTTTGTTGTACTCTGTTAAATAACTTCCGGTGCAAGAGAAACAATCTTCATGAAGTTTTTGTCTCTCAATTCCCTTGCTACAGGTCCAAATACACGAGTTCCTCTTGGGTTACCATCTTTGTTGATGATTACAGCTGCGTTTTCATCAAATCTGATAACAGAACCGTCAGCACGTTTGATATCGTGTTTTGTTCTAACGATAACTGCTTTTACAACTTCAGATTTTTTAACAGTCATGTTTGGAGTTGCATCCTTAACAGTTGCAACAACAACATCACCTACAGCTGCAAACTTTTTGTTTGAACTACCCATTACACGGATAACTAACAATTCTTTTGCGCCTGTATTATCTGCTACTACTAGTCTTGTTTCTTGTTGTATCATTTTTCCGTTCCTTTTAACTTTACCCTGCCTGTCCATGAACCTTATGCGTCAGACTCACCCCGGCAGGATTCTTTTTTCACTACTTAGCTTTTTCTACGATAGATTCAAGAACCCATCTTTTGCCACCGGAAATAGGTTTAGATTCAATAATTCTTACTGTATCTCCAATGCCACATTCGTTGTTAGCATCATGAGCTTTGTAGTTTCTGTTTGATTCAATAATTTTCTTATATTTAGGGTGTGGATTGTATGAAGCAACTTTTACGACAATTGTTTTGTCCATTTTGTCACTGATAACTACACCTTGTTTTTCTTTCTTAGGCATTTGACACCTCTTTTTCTCTAATTACAGTTTTTGCTTGAGCGATTAAACGTTTTGTTTTAGAAATCTCAGCAGTATTTTCTAATTTATGCATTGATTTTTTGATTCTGCAATCAAGTAATTGTTTTTTAGAATCAACAACAAATTGTTTTAACTCGTCAACTGTTTTTTCACGCATTTCACTTAATTTCATTGTTATATTTCCTTTAATTATTCAGCTTCTTTTTCAACAACTTTTACCTTGATAGGGAGTTTTTGAGCAGCTAATTCAAGTGCATTGATAGCTACAGCTCTGTCAAAGTAGTCAAGTTCAAAAAGAATTCTGTTTGGTTTTACTACTGCTACCCAGTATTCAACGTTACCTTTACCTGAACCTCCACGAGTTTCTGCAGGTTTCTTTGTAATAGGTTTATCTGGGAATATTTTAATCCATACGTTACCGCCACGTTTGATTTCACGAGTCATTGCACGTCTTGCAGCTTCTATCTGACGGCTTGTAATCCAACCCGGTTCAAGAGCTCTAAGTGCATAACGACCAAATTCAAACTGAGTACCTCTGGTTTCAGTACCTTTCATTCTGCCTTTTTGCATTTTGCGGTATTTTGTCTTTTTCGGCATTAACATTATTATTGTTCTCCTAATTTACTATTTTGTTTCTACAGGTTTACGTTTTCCACGTCTTCCGTTGAATCTTTCACCTGTTGATTCTTTAGAATTTTTTGATTTGATGTTCATATCTGCTTTTTCACCAGGCATTAAGTTACCTTTGAAAATCCAAACTTTAACACCAATCTTACCCATGATTGTATCTGCTTCAGTGAAACCATAGTCTACATCAGCTC
>CAKVMU010000219.1 GCA_934773085.1 uncultured Candidatus Melainabacteria bacterium | reverse complement strand
CAATATGTTCAGGCTGAACTTCTGTATTCTTATAAAAATCTTTTTTCGCATTCGCTGCAAATATAATTTCTTGCGAATAATTAGTAAATTTTTCAAAATCTATCATAATTTTTAAACTCCGTATATTATCATTTTAATGATATTTTTGAAAAATCAAGATTTTTTTAATTATTAATTAACATTTCTTTTTTGAAACCTTTTGAAAAACTTCTTCAAAACTCTCTATCGGCTCAAGTTTGTAACCACAATGTTCCGCAAGAGTTCCGCCCATAGAAAAAAGCTCCTCTTGAGGATATCTGCGACATATTCCCGGACGTTTTTTGTGAATTTTGCACTTATTGGTTTCAGAATCAAGATTCGTACACTCAAACACAAGCCCTGTTTCATCCTTATCAATAACTTTCAGATAGGTATAAAAAGGATGTAGCCTTTGCAAACGTTTGAATTCCTCTTCCGTTTGAATAACTCCTTTGTGTTTAACATAAATCTTTTTGCAACATCTTCCGCAAGCATTGCAATGCCCTGTGCGATAATATTTTCGCTTTAATATATGTAAATAAAAAAACTTTTTTAATTTCTTAAACATTTACGATTCGTGATTTTGCAAACTTGTAATCTGCAGAATCTTCTCCTGCTAATGTCATAATCTTTGTAAAATATTTATTTGACTGTCTGTAATTACCATTAGAATAGTACGTTCCGCCTTTTTCAAAACACAATTTAATAATCCTGTCTTCCGGATTAATAAAAGATTTCAACATTTGAATTTTATCTGCAAACTCATCTGCTCTTTGTCCTTCAATAATCACGCAGTTTTCATACTCAAATAAGGCAAAATGATAATTATTTTCATCATAATATTTTTTTGCCAATTCCAAGTGTGTGCCACAATTCATACCAGAAAGGCGTTCTTCTAACTGCTTGATTGTCTTTATAATACTCAAATACTCTTTTTGGTTATTCAATACAAGCGGCATCATTCTCTTAAAACAACAGTACGCTCCGGTAAAATCACCCAATGCAACCATAGTTGAAGACATTCTCTGTAGTACATCAAGAGATTTGTTATCCACACAATACGCTTGTTTTAGATAAACCATTGCTTGCTTGTAATCCTTTTCCTCTATACAAAGTTTACCTAACAAGAAGTTTGTATCAAAGTTTACAGGATAGTTTTTTGCCGCATACATAAGCGCCTGTATTGCTGTCTGATTATCTTTTTGTGAAACCGCTTGGAGTGCTTTCTGATAGAACTCTGAACCAATACGGGCAAAGTCATCAATGCTACGTTTAATTTCTTGATAATATGCTGATGTCTTATTTTTTGCATACTTGAGGTACTTTAAATAATAAAACACAGACTGAAATTTCATATCCTTAGAAAAATATGATGTTGCAAGATTCAAGCATACAGACTCTTCATTTGGTCTGTAGGAAAATGCTTTTATCCAATTTTCAATTGCTAAAGACACATCTTGTTGCTTATAGTAAATATTTCCTAAAAACAAATATGAAGGATTCTTTATCTCCTCCAAAGATACTGAACGTTTAAAATTTTCTTCGGCATTTGTTAAATCATTTAACTTGTAATAGCAGCGTCCAATTTCATAATACAATTTATAAGAATAACTTGTATTAACCATATCCAGATATAATTTCAGAGCAGCCGAATAGTTGCCTGCATTATACAATCCCTTCGCTGCCTCTATCTTTTTATCTTCTATATCAGAATTATCTTGTATATAAAATTCAGAGCCTGCCATAGCCCAATTCTAGCACATTTAGAGGTTCTGTGCATCATTTGTTACAATATTGTAAAATTAAAACTTGATTCTTATTGGCATTCTACTATCAACCAAAAGAACCGGATCTATATCCTTTATTTTGTCAACTGCAATTTTTATTAGAAAGGTTGAATGGAACTTTTCCGCACAGGAACACGTTATACTTTTCAATGCAGCGATTATTTGTCGATTTTCTGTTTTTGAAGTGCCTATGTTTTCAAAATTTTCCAGAATAATAAGCGAATGCTTTCCGTTATTACTAAACGCATCTTTCGACTTTTTTAATATAGCTTGAAAATCTGCAACACTTTTCGGAGATTCAACAAACGTATTAATATTTTCATTGCAATTTAAATATGACAAAACGCTTTGTTCTGCACTTTTTCTATGCTCAAAAAGCATATTCTGTAAATCATACTCCATACGCTCTTTTAGATTTTGTTTATATAAAGAAATATAATTATGCATATTACGCAACAGCACTTTGATTCCCTGGTTTTCCACATCATAAAGTCCATAGACTTCAATCGGATTCTTAAACTCAAACAATACCGGTTCCTCAATCAGAATTCCATTTGGAGGAATAATACTGCTGTCTTTGTGTGACATAGCTACTACAGAGAAGAATTCATCCTTCAAAATCTTCATTTTTTCGCAAACCAATGAATCTAAAGGGTCATCACTTGTAACCTCGTTGAGCTTTTTAGTTGCCTGTCTAGCAAATTCCTTTTCATCTTCAATCTGTTTTTCTCTTGCAGCAATTTGCCGTTCTATATTTTCTTTTTCACCGACTCTAAAACCGGTCTCTCTTATGGACATTTGATCTACCCATTCACCCAAATAATCATCCGTTTCACCCATTAAAACATTTCTACCTGCATCAATTGCACCACCTACAGCATTTTTTAAATTCCTAAAAAAACCATGAAAGGCAACTTGCTGGCGCTTGCTATTGTTATATTGAGCCATACTAATAG
>CAKVMU010000218.1 GCA_934773085.1 uncultured Candidatus Melainabacteria bacterium | reverse complement strand
GTGTCTAATGGTGTGTTTGAAACTATAAATACTACCGGAGATAAGGTTTTTGGTTATTATAAAGCTGCAGTTGATCCTGGGAATAACGTTTATACCGACGCAAACGGAAAAAGGGTTATTAAGACAACTGAAAACGGTCAGGATGTCTATAAATATGAAAACGGAAATGAATATCAGGGTGATATTGCAAAATTGACTGATGGTGCGAAGGAAGAGTGTGAAGGGGTTATGGGCGCTCTGAAAAAGTTAAGTAACTCTATTCAAAAAGTACTTGACGGTGATGAAGAAGAAGGCTACAAAGAAATGAATTCAACTTTGGATATGTTTTCTAATTCATTAAACACAATAACTACCGAACAGACAAAGTTTGGTGGAGTCGCAAACAGATTAGAGATGACAAATTCAACCTTGGAAACTAGTAATGAGAATTTGACCGGATATCTTTCTCAGATAAATGATGTTGATTATCCGACTGCTATTACTCAGTGGTTGAATGCTCAGTATGCTTATCAGGCAAGCATGCAAGTAGCATCAGCAAATATGAACATGAGTTTGCTGAATTATCTGTAATTATTTTAAAATCCGGCTTTTCACGGATGAAGAGCCGGAATTCAATTAAAAATAGTCTACAATTTTATATACTTACCATTTTAAGGGCGACTACTCGTCCTTTTTTTTATGCATCAATGTCAAGATTTTTGCCGAGTTTGCCCGGAATATAGTCTTCTTCTGTTGCAGGCGTATATTTGCCGAATCTTGAGTTAATATCGTTGATTGCTTCTGCTCGTTCTTCAGCTTTTTGAACGAATTTTAAACCGTTCGGGTTAAATACACCTTGAGAAAATACAGTGTTATTAACAGCTTCTTCCCCGTGGTCAACAACTTCAGCTGCGAGAGCTTTTCTGCCTTCGCATTTTCTGATTATTATGTCAACTGGATTGTTTTGTTGTCTTTCAACGATTTCATCAAAGCGTTCCCAAAATTTGTTGGCGTTTTTGTTCGACATATTTAATACTTGTTTTTTTATGATTGGTTGTGCATTAGGGTCCAGTTTTACTGCCATTTTAAAGTTAGTATTTGAATTGTTGATGCTGATGTCCATAATTTATTACCTCTTTTTGTACGATAACTTTTATAAAAAGCGTAAAAATAAAATTTGCTAATGTGTAAGTTAAAAAAGGTTAAGAAAACCTAACTTTTTTTTAATTAGCGGAAGACGAGACCGTCTTGACCTGTTCGCATTAAACGAGTCTCCGGTTTTTCTTTCAGAAATTTCATTTCTTCAGAAAGAACCTTCGCTCTCTGCTCACAGGTCGCTCGAACTCGCTTGTCGCTCGTTCTGAATCCATTTGCAACAAATTAAAAGAGGCTAGGAAAACCTAACCTCTTTTAATTAGCGGAAGACGAGACTCGAACTCGCGACAGTCTGCTTGGAAGGCAGATACTCTACCAACTGAGCTACTTCCGCACACCGCTTATTCTATACTAAACAAAAATAGATTTCAAGTCTAACTTATTGCTCTATGTTCGGAGCCTCTGCTGATGTATCGATGTCGGCTTCCGGTGCTGTGTGCGCATACAACCTTAAGCTTAAATCCGCAATTAGGATTCTCTTGTCTTTTTCATAAGGTTTTACGCTTACTTCGTTTATCTTTATGTAATACGGATATTGATAAATATCTTGAATTAGTTTTCCTAAATTAACATAATTTGCTACCAATTCCATATTTACGTCACATACAAAATATATGTCTTTCCCGAATTTTACAAATTCGTCCGCTTCAGGATTATATGTATAATCAATAGATTTTATCTTAACTGAGTTTGCATGAATCATCTCTATGATGTCGTTATACAACGTGAAGAACAATGTATCATTCCCCAAATCAGATTCTATTGGTGAATAAATCTTCTTCTGTGAGCCGGCAACAGAATCTTTAATCTTTTTGATTTTGTTTTTTACAATGTTTAATTTTGTCTGCAAGTTATTCAAGTCTTGCTGCTTACTTTCCAGCGTAGCATTTAGTGATTGGTTTGTTTCAACCTTAGGCTGAATTATCTTAAACCCAATGAAAATAAGCAACAGAGCTGTTGCTACAAAAATCATTAAACCATAATATCTTCTATATTTTTCCATCAACTAAATCCTCTGTTATTCTATTGGGTCCAAATCCGGTAAGTTTGGTTTACCATTTTTGTTACCTTTTTTGTTCTTATCATTATCATTGCCCTTGTTGCCATCGCCATCTTTGTCTTTATTAATGTCTTCTTTTGCAATTTCCGGAGCATCTGATATTCTGAATTGATAAAAATCAGCATTCATTGAAGTTAAAATTGAATCAGTGTCAAAACTGTCATCTTCTGCAAGTGTGCTTAATTTTGACTTAGATGCCAATCCTAATTTCTGAAGCTTGATTGCTGAAGTCGGGTCATAATCTTTGATGTTTCTGAAGAAACCATATACACTTTCCAAATTGTCAGCCTGACCTTCTATAGTTGTGTATTGACCAAGTGACAATGAAGTCAGCCATAATTTCTTAGGAATTTCAGTTCCGACAATTGTATAGTATGTATAAATATTTTTGTTATGAGTCAAGCCCAAACGAATTTCGTCGCCTTCGTCAAACAACTCAGATGATACGCTCTCGTTATCCTTCAAATATTTGCTGATTTGATCAATGTTACTGTTCACTGTGCTGAGCTGGTCTTCCAGTTGTTTGTTATTGCGTCCCAGCGGAATCACTATAAGTGCAATAACAAAGGCTGCAATAACTGCGAACACAATAG